>NZ_BAAAMR010000033.1:0-88135 GCF_039529375.1 Actinomadura napierensis | reverse complement strand
AAGGACGGCGCGCCCACCGCGAGCGGGTCGTCGCTGTCGCCGAGCGCCGCGTCGCCGCGTCCGGTCGCCGACGCGCCGCGGCCCTCGCCCAGCAGGACGGCGAAGCCGAAGCGCCACAAGAAGGCCAAGCCGTCGCACAAGCCGACCCCGCACGCGACGCACCACCGTTCGGCCAAGCCCGCGCCCGCCAAGCCGGCGGCCCCGGCCGCGCCGGTCGGCGGGACCGCCGGACGCTACGCCTCGCAGGTCGTCACGCTGGTGAACGCCGAGCGCGCCAAGCACGGCTGCCGTGCGCTGACCGTCAACAGCAAGCTGGCGCGGGCCGCGCAGGGCCATTCGGCCGACATGCACGCCCGGAACTTCTTCGAGCACACCAACCCCGACGGCAAGGACCCGGGCGACCGCATCACCGCGGCCGGATACCGCTGGTCCGCCTACGGGGAGAACATCGCCAAGGGCCAGTCGACCCCGGCGAGCGTGATGACGGCGTGGATGAACAGCCCCGGCCACCGCGCGAACATCCTGAACTGCGGTTACAAGGAGATCGGCGTCGGCGTGGTGATGGCCGGCGGCCCGTACTGGACGCAGGACTTCGGCACGAGCCGCTGACGCAGTACGCGCCGTTCAGGCGGGCGTCGCGAAGTCCTGGGTCCACCACGGCCCGCCGGACCCGTGCACGACGCCCACCCCGATCATCGTCAGGCGGCAGTTGAGGATGTTGGCCCGGTGCCCCGCGCTGTTCATCCAGGCCGTCACGACGGCGGGCGGGGACGCCTGGCCCTGCGCGATGTTCTCCGCCCAGGCGCTCCAGCGGAAACCGGCGGCGGTGATCCGGTCCCCCGGGTCGTCGCCGCCGGCTCCGCGGTGGTCGAGGGCGCGCCGGGACGCCATGTCCTGCGCGTGCGCCTGGGCGGCCTTGTGCAGGGCCGGCGAGACGCGCAAGGGGCGGCACCCCGCCTTGGCCCTGTTCTGGTTGACCAGCCGGACGACCTGCTGCTCGATCGACGACGCCGGGGCCTTGGCCGGCTTCTTGGACGGCCGCGCGATGCTCTCCTTGACCGACGTGGAGCCGGGTTCCGGCTTGGGCGTGCGCGACGGCGTCCGCTGCGCCGCGACCGGCGGGTCGTCGCGGCGCGGCTGCTCTCCGGGCGAGCCCTGCATGCTCCAGAAGATGACCGCCGCGCCCGTGACGCCGGCCACCGCGGCCCCCGCCCCCCACTTCGCCGCCGCCACCCCGCCGCCCTTGGCTGCGCCCCCCGACGAGACTGCGGCGGAGGAGGGCGCCGTGCCGACGCCGGTTGAACCTGCGGACAGCGCGGTCGCCAGGGAGTGCAGCGGGTGCGCGGCGGGCAGCGGCACCATGACCAGGCCCGCCAGCAGCGCTTCGGGCGGAAGGAGGTCGCGTTGCCGGGCGCCGCAGACCCGGCACCCTCGGATGTGCTTGGCAACGCGCTTGCGCCACAGCGGGGACGGCACCCCGTCCCACCGCGCGAGCACCGGGCCGAGCGCCTCGCAGCGCGGCTCCGCCGCCACGGCCCGGACGACGGCGCGGCACGTCGCGAGCTGCTTCTTCATCCGCTGCACGCGGACGGCCGCGTGCGCCGCCGACAGGCCCAGCGCGTCGGCCAGCTCGGCGCGGGACAGGTGCCCGGAGGCCTCCAGCCACCACAGCCCGAGCAGGTCGCGCTCGCCCGCGTCCAGCCAGCGGGTCGCCTCGGCGATCTCGCGGCGCTGGCCCGACAGCTCCAGCCGCAGCACGGCGGCCTCCGCGAAGTCGGCCTCGGACGCGGCGACCCGCGCGATGGCCTCCGGGTCCATCGGCGTGCCGCGCTGCAGCGACGTCCAGCGGCGGCGCACCTGGTTCATCGCGATGGACACGAGCCAGGAGCGGAACCGGCCGGGCTCGCGCAGGCCGTCCAGCCCGCCGAGCGCGCGCAGCACCGAGTCCTGGACGACGTCGTCCACGTCGGCGTGGCCGTCGAGGGCCCAGCCGACCACGTTGTAGAGCAGCGGCAGGTGCTCGGCGACCAGCCGCTCCGTGGCCTCGGGGTCGCCGTCCTGCGCCGCCCGGACCAGCAGGTCCACGTCCTCGCCCACGCGTGTCACCGTCCCTTCGGCGGATCGCCCCGATTCCCCAGGAGACCTCCCGAAGCACCGCAGATAACAACAAGCAGACCATCACCGGCAAGTGCCCTGTTCCTTGTACGGCTGCGGACGGTCCGGCGGTTCCGGTCGCGCCCCGTATCGAGGGCTTGGTTGGTAGCGTCGGCGAGCGTGCGGGATCGGTATGCGGCGGTGTTGCCGTCCTGGTGGCGGACGGTCGCCGTGGTGTGCGCCATCGGCGCGGCGGGAGCCGTCCCGTTCCTGGATCTGGGCTGGTCAGAGCGCATAATCGTCGTCGCGCTGCTGGGCGTTCAGGGCGCGGCGGCGGCGTGGCTGATGCGGGAGCGTCCCGAAGTGGCGCTCGGAGTGACGGCCGCCGCGGGCGCCGGGGTCCAGGCGCTGGGCGCCGAGATCGGGCCCGGAATCGTCTTCGTCGTGTTGTGCGTGTTCGCCTGGCTGCGGCCCGCGCGGGTCTCGCTGTGGGGCATGGGCATGGTCGCCGCCGCGACCGGCGCCGTCGCGGCGGCGCAGGGCCGGATGGTCGCGGTGTGGCCCGTCGCCGCCCTGCTCGCCTGGAGCTGGGGCGCGCTCGGACGGGCGGGCGCGGCGCGCCGGCACTCCGAGGCGCGGCGGGCGGCGCTGGAGGAGCGGGCGCGGATCGGCCGGGAGCTGCACGACGTCCTCTCCCACACCGTGTCGGTGATGGTCGTGCAGGCCGCCGCCGCGGACGACGTGTTCGACGCGAACCCCGACCTCGCGCGGCGGGCCGTCCGGAACCTGGAGGCCGAGGGACGGCAGGCGCTCGCGGAGCTGCGGCACTTCCTGCGGTCGATGCGGGACGCCGAGGCCGCGGACCCCAGCGGATCGGTGCCCGGCCTGGGAGACTTGGACCGGCTCATCTCCTCGGTCGCCGGCACCGGGCTGCACGTGCGGCTGCACCGGGAGGGCATGGGCGATGTGCACGTTCCGTCCGGCGTGGGCCTCGCGGTCTACCGGATCGTCCAGGAGGCTCTGACGAACACGCTGCGGCACGCCCGCGCCGGCCGCGCCGAGGTCGTCCTCCGCGTCGCGGACGGATGCCTGGACGTCGATGTTCTCGACGACGGCGCAGGCGAGAGCGGCGGCACCGGCCTCGCCGGGAGCGGCCAGGGGGTCGCCGGGATGCGGGAGCGCGCCCTGCTGCTCGGCGGCACGTTCGAGGCCGGGCCCGACCCGTCCGGCGGGTTCCGCGTGCGGGCCTCGCTGCCGATGGAGGCCCACCATTAGAGGGGTGCGTGCGTGACCGTTCGCGTGCTGATCGCCGACGACCAGGACCTCGTGCGGGCCGGGTTCAGCATGATCATCGAGGCGCGGGACGACCTGACCGTCGTCGGCGAGGCCGGGGACGGGGAGTCGGCCGTCCGCCTCGCCGCCCGGCTCGCACCCGACGTCGTGCTGATGGACGTGCGGATGCCCGGCCTGAACGGCATCGAGGCCACCCGGCGCATCACCGCCACCGAGGACCCGCCGAAGGTGGTCATCCTGACGACGTTCGACCTGGACGAGCCGCTGTACGCGGCGCTGCGCGCGGGCGCCGCCGGGTTCCTGCTCAAGGACGTCCGGCCGAACGACCTCGCGGAGGCGGTCCGGGTCGTCGCGCGCGGGGAGGCGCTGCTCGCGCCGTCGGTCACCCGGCGGCTGCTCGACCGGTTCACCGCCACCGAGCCGCGCCCGCCCGTCCGCCCGGACGCGCTCGCCGCGCTGACCGACCGCGAGATGCAGACGCTGGAGCTCATCGCGCGCGCCGCGTCCAACGCCGAGATCGCCGAACGGCTCGTCGTCACCGAGGCGACGGTGAAGACGCACGTCTCCAGCATCCTGCGCAAGCTCGGCCTGCGCGACCGCGTGCAGGTGGTCGTGCTGGCCTATGACCTCGGCCTCGTCCGGCCGCGCCCCTGCGACTAAAGTCGGAGCGCCGAGACCGATCCTTCGTTGGAAGCGCCCGGCGCCGCGCGTTCCTAGCGTTGACGGCATGACATCGCAGCCGCGTTCCCGGCGGGCGGCGTGGACGCTGGTCCTGGTCGCCCCCGCCGTCGCCGAGCTCACCCTCGGCACGGTCCCGGTCCGGATGATCTGGCTCGTGCTGCTGTACGTGCCGATCTACGGCGCCGGCGTGCTGCTGATCCGGGAGCTGGTCCGCCGCCTCGGGGGCGGGTGGAGCAGCGTCCTGGCGATGGGCCTCGTCTACGGGCTGGTCGAGGAGGGGCTGGCGCTGCAGAGCCTGACCAGCCCGCACCTGTACGACGCGGCGGACTGGGGGCCGAGGCCGTTCGGGGTCAACGCCCCGTACACCGAGTTGAACCTTCCCTACCACGCGGTGTTCAGCGTTCTCGTGCCGATCGCGCTGGTCGAGCTGGTGTTCCGCCGCCACGGCCGGGCCCCCTACCTGCGCCGCGGCGGCGTGATCATCACGGGGATCGTCGCGGCCGTCGGGGTGGGCCTGTTGCGCGTCTCCGTCCCGCCGTCCGAGGACCCGCATTACACGCTGCCGGGCGACACCGCGCTGGTCATCCTGGCGCTCTGCGCGGTGCTCGCCTTCGTCGCCCTGTCCGTGCTCCCTCGCCTGCGCCGCCCGCCCCTACCGGGCGTCCCGCCTGCGCCGTGGAAACTCGGCGCCGTCTGCAGCCTCGCGTCCTTCGGCTTCCTCGCCCTGCTGTTCCCCTTCGCCGGCGCGGACCACTCCGCGTTCGTCCCCCGGGCGTGGGTCCCGATGCCGATGGCCGCCGCCGCGCTGCTGGCCGTCTGCACCGCGTTCTACCTGGCCCGGACGGGCGGCTGGACGGACCGCCACCGCCTCGCCGCGATCTCCGGCGCCCTCGTCGCGCACACCGCGTTCGGCTTCGCCGCCAACACGGACAACGTCCCCGACGCGGTCGGCCTGGCCGTCATCGCCGCCGTGATGATCTATCTCCTGCAAGCCCTTGCCCGTCGCCTCCGCACCGACGCGGGCGTCCCCGCTCACGCCACCTGGGCGACCTTGTAAGCGATACCGCACTCGACGAAGTAGCCCGAGCCCACGCAGACGATGTCGTTCAGCCACGCGTACCGCTCGGCTCCCGTCTCGAAGAGCGGGTTGGTCCGGAAGTAGTAGCGGGACGGGTCGACCCGGTGCCTCCCGGCGGGGTCGGCCATCTCGGCGCCCAGCTCCGGCGGGGTGGTGAAGCGGCCGCCGTAGGTCATGTGGATCAGGGCTCCGTCGTCCGTCCGGAGCGCGAGCCGGACGTCCAGGGCCATCGTCCCGCCGGAGCGGAACAGCGCCCAGTCGCCGCCGCCCCGCAGCACGTCGCCGCGCAGCTCCGGACCCTCGAACCTCCCGCCGGCGGAGCCGAACAGCATGCGCCGCCCGGACGGTCCGCGGCCGAAGTCCAGCGGCGGATCCAGATCGACCACGATGTCGAAGAGGAACTCCGTGCGGGTCTCTCCGACGTCCTTCACGCGCGGGTCCGCGACCATGCGCATCACCTTTCTCGGTGGGGGTTCAGGCGGCGGCGAAGAGCCCGCGCCGGACGGCGTCGGCCGAGACGCCCGACTGCGCGCACAGCTCCGACAGGTCGAAGAAGAAGTACTCGCCCGCGATCAGGTCGTCCTTGAACGCGAACCGGATGAACACCGGCAGCTCGGCGCGCCCGCCGCTGGGCACCACGCCGAAGCGGTCGCCCGTCATCGTCATCCGGACCGTCCCCCAGCAGACGAGGTTCTCGCCGTTCGCCGCATGCCCCTGCAACGCGACGTCGTAGTCCGGGAACGAGGCGAAGAACCGGCGCAGCGCCTTCTCGTTCTGCGCATGGCCGCGGGCGGTCGCTCCGAACGCCGGGGTCTCCAGGACCATCTCCGGGTGCAGCAGCTTCATCGCCGCCGGGACGTCCTGGCGGCTCTTGGCGACGGCCAGTTCCTGCGCCAGCGCGAACATGCGGTCACCGTCCATGCGAAAACAATACGAACGATCGTACATATAAACAAGGGTCTCGAGGCGCCCGTTCCCTGGAACGTCCTTGGTGACAAACGGAACGAAACTGTCCGCTGTCTGCGCCAGGCTGGCCACATGACCGAGCAGACCTGGAATCCCCTGCTGCGGGATCAGCTGACCTGGCACTGGACGAACCTGCTGCGCCCTCGCCTCGACGGACTCACCGACGACGAGTACTTCTGGGAGCCCGCACCCGATTGCTGGAGCGTCCGCCCGCGCGGCACCGGCACCGCCCCGGTCCAGGCCGGATCCGGCGCGATGACCATCGACTACGCGTTCCCGCCGCCGGAACCCGCGCCGTTCACGACGATCGCGTGGCGCCTCGGGCACGTCATCGTGGGCGTCCTCGCCCTCCGCAACGCCGCGCACTTCGGCCGCGCCGCCACCGGCTACGACTCGTTCGAATACGCCGCGACCGCGTCCGAGGCGCTGGCTCAGCTCGACGCCGAGTACGCCGCGTGGACGGCCGGGGTCGAGTCCCTCGGCGAATCCGGCCTGGCCCGCCCGTGCGGGGAGGCCGAGGCGCCGTGGGGCGAGCGTCCGATGGCGGCCCTCGTCCTGCACATCAACCGCGAGACGATCCACCATCTGTCCGAGGTGTGCCTGCTCCGCGACCTCTACCTGCACCGGAAGGCGAACTGACATGGCCCGCGAGACCCAGATCACCCTCGACTGCGCCGACCCGGCCGCCCTCGCGGCGTTCTGGGCCGAGGCCCTCGGCTACCGGCTCCAGGACCCGCCCGGGACCTTCCGCACCTGGGACGAGGCCCTGGACGCGATGGGCGTGCCGCCCCAACGCCGCAACGACGCCTCGGCGGTCGTCGACCCCGACGGCGCCGGCCCCCGGCTGTTCTTCCAGCGCGTCCCGGAGCCGAAGCAGGTCAAGAACCGCGTCCACCTGGACGTCCGGGCGGCTCCCGGCCTCACCGGCAACGAGCGGATGGCGGCCCTGGAGGCGGAAGCCGAGCGCCTCGTCTCCCACGGCGCCGCCCGCCTCCAGCGCCACGAGCCCGCTCCACCGCTCGGCGCCGGCCACATCATCATGGCCGACCCCGAGGGCAACGAGTTCTGCCTCGACTGACCCGGCCCGGTCAGCGGACGACGTCGAAGACGTTCTTCTGGATCCCGTTCGCGTACGCCTCGTGCTCGACGAGCTTCAGCTTCTGGGCGTCCTTGTCGGTGTCGCCGAACAGCCGCTTGCCGGCGCCGAGCAGCAGCGGGAAGACCAGCAGGTGGTAGCGGTCGATCAGGCCCGCGTCGGACAGGGCCCGGCCGAGGGTGGCGCTGCCGTGGACGATGATCGGCCCGCCCTCGGTCTCCTTGAGCGCGGCGACCTCGTCCACCGAGCGCAGGATCATGGTGTCGCCCCAGCCGGAGACCAGGTCGTCCTCCTTGAGGGTGGTGGAGACGACGTACTTCGGCATCACCTTGTAGTCGGCGAACTCCTCCATGGACGGCCAGACCGGGCTGAACGCCTCGTAGCTGACCCGGCCCATCATCATCGCGGCGGCCTCCTGCTGCTCCCGCCCCTTGATCTCATAGGCCTCCGGCAGGAACTCGACGTCCTTGAACGTCCACCCGGAGTTCCGGTACCCCGGCTCCCCGCCGGGCGCCTCCACGACGCCGTCGAGCGAGACGAAAGCGGTGCTGATCAGAGTGCGCATCTGGCTTCTCCCAAGCATCTCGTAGGGGTCTTCCCATAGGGCCGGCTCGCATCCGCCGCGGCCGTTCACCCGACCATGACAGACCGCCCCCACCACCGAAACTCATCGCCACCCAACATGGCCCACCGTCCGACCCCGGACCCCGGCGCTCTTCAGCCGGACGGCCGGACGAACACTCCTCGGCCGCGCACGCCGACCACTTCGCCGGACTCGCGAAGGATGCGAAAGGCATCTGAGACGGTACGCGTTGAGATGTCGTATTCGTCGGCAAGCTCGCTCGTCGTGGGCAGCTTCGTCCCAGGCTGGTACGTCCCGGTTGCGATTCGCTCGCGGATCACCTCGACGAGCTGATCCCTCAGCGGCGCGATGCCGTCCAAGCTGGCCATAACGCTACGTTACGCTGCTCGTTTCAATGGTTACGTTCAATTCAATTCTATTCAATTCATATCTCTGCGTAACTCTGCAAGACTGGGGCCAGGCACAGAAGCGCCCCGCCCGGACGTTGCGACCGTCCGAACGGGGCTAGGACCGGACGCCTCAGGAGGCGAACGACCCATGACCCCCGATGCTAGAGCGCGACTCGAAGCGCTCGGGACCGTTCTGCGTGCGCACGGGCTGAGCGCGTGGTTCACCCCGGACGGCCTTCATGTCGAGAAGCCGGAAGCCGACGGCTGTTGCACCGTCCACCCCTGCGTCGTCGTGACCGTCGAGCCGCGTGCGGAGGACGCGGGACGGCCATGGTTCTGGACGGGATGGCGCCACCCCATCGCGGAAGCGGACCAGATCACGGACGCCGTCCTGGCGATCAAGACGCTGCTCAGCGGGACGCCGGGAGTGACGCTGTGACCGCTCTCGTGATGGCGGCGGTCGCCATCGGCGCGGCGGTGCTGGCGAGTTCTGCGACGGCCCTGGCGATCCCGCGGCGTCCCCGCTACACCGGCAGGCACCGCGCGCAGTTCTGATCGTCTACGACTCACGTCCGATGGCGGCCATGGCCGCCGGGATGTTGACGTAGTCGCGCAGATGCACGATCTGCCCGTCCCGCACGGTGAGCACGACGATGTTGGGAAGCGCGAACCCGCCGGTGGAAGCGCTCGTCCCGAGGGCTTCCTGCTCGACGATGATCGTTGCCGGGTCTGCGGTGTCATGGACGGCGAGCGTCCGGTAGCGCTCGTACTTCAGCGGACCATCCTTCCAACCCGCGGCTATCCAGTTCACGATCTCGTCCCGGCCTTCGAGCCGGGACGGCAGCCCCGGAGCCGTGAACGGGAACTCATGAACGGCGTCGGCCGCGTACAACCGGCTCATCTCGGCGACGGACTGGTCGATCGCGGCCCGGCGGTAACGCTCCAGAACGCCCCGCGCGCCGGCTCCTCGCTCGGCGGTCACCTCGCCGCGATCAAGTCGTCAACGACGATGTGGCCCCGCTCCGGAAACACCATGGGGCACCTCCTCCGACCATGACGCTAAGATGAGGAATAGTCCGGTTATGCGAAAACGGTACCGGACTATTCCTCCGGCTGGCAACGGTGAGGTGATCGCGCTGGCAGAGCACGGACCGCGTACCGGGCGTCCGATGCGCGCAGACGCCCGGCGCAACTACGAGAAACTGGTCGAGCAGGCGCGGATCGCGTTCACCGAGTTCGGCGTGGACGCCCCCTTGGACGAGATCTCCCGGCGGGCGGGGGTGGCCAGCGGAACGCTGTATCGGCACTTCCCCACTCGTCTCGACCTCATCGAGGCAGTGCTAGCCGGGCAGATAGCGGAACTGGTCAACCTCGGCCGCGGGCTACTGACGGCCGAGGACGCGTCCGCCGCGTTGTCCAGGTGGTTGCGTGCCGCACTCGCGCACGCGCTGACCTATCGGGGCCTGGCCGCCGCAGTGATGAACTCGGCCCTCGACCAGGACAATGACCGCGCATCGACCTGGCACGCGCAGATGTTCGAGGTGGGCGCCGCGCTACTGGCCCGCGCACGGCGATCGGGGGCGGTGGGCGCCGACGCGGACCCGGCGGACGTCCTGAAAATGGTCGGCGCCATAGCCTGGGCCGTCCAAGACGCCCCGGACGGCTCAACGCAAGCCGACCGCATGCTCACACTCCTCATGAACGGCCTACACGCCCCGCACCGATCAGACTCACGGCCAGAGGAGTGAGCCCAGCCCCGAGAGCGTTGGCGAAGCCGTTCCCGGTCCACGCAAGACGCTGCTAGGCCGGCTCCAATCCAGCCGGGAGCGGGGGCGGCGCGGCACGGGCGGCGCGGCGGCGGGTGGCGGGGTTCAGGAGGGGGTGTTGTTGTTGAAGTTGGGGATGTCGGCGGACAGGAGGTGTTCGGCAGCGCCTTCTAGTAGCTCGGCGGTCTCTATGGAGCGGGGCAGCATCGTCTTCTCGTAGAGGCGGACGGCGTCGGCGACGGTGGGGGCGTCCGCGAGGGCGAGGGCGAGTTCGCAGGCGTCCAGCATGGCGAGGTTGACTCCGACGCCGAGGGGCGGCATGAGGTGCGCGGCGTCGCCGAGCAGCGTCACCGCCTGGTCGTGCTCCCAGGTGTGCGGGACGGGGAGCGCGAAGATCGGGCGGTCGACGTAGCGGCCGTCGTTGTCGGTGATCATCCGGCGTAGGCGGGGCGACCAGTGGGCGTACTCGTCGAGCAGGAGGGCGCGGATGCCGGCGGTGTCGCCGGTGGTGAGGCCGCTCGCGGCGATCCAGTCGGCCGGCGCCCGCCGAATAATGTAGACGCGGATGCGGTTTCCGCCGTTGCGCTGGGCGAACAGGCCGCGGTCGCCGTCGGCCGCGGCGGCGCCTCCGGCGCCGACCAGTTCGGCGATCTCGGGGTGCCGGTTCTCGACGTCGGAGAACCATGCCTCCAGGAAGCTCACGCCGCTGTACTCGGGGACGGCCGGCGACACGGCCCGGCGCACCCGGGAGAAGGCGCCGTCGGCGCCGATGACCAGGTCGGTCTCGATGGTCGTGCCGTCGGCGAAGTGCAGTCGCCGGGGCCCGCCGGCGGGTCCGCCGACACTTTCGAGGGCGCGTCCCCACTGGACGGTGCCCGGCTCCAGAGAGTCGAGCAGGAGGGCCCGCAGGTCACTGCGGTCGATCTCCGGTTTGAAGAGCTCATCGGCCTCCGGGACGTGGTGGGACCTGAGCGCGCCGGACGGGTCCAGCTGGCGCATCTCCTGCCCTTCGGGACGTGCCAGCGCGAAAAACGCGTCGAGGAGGCCGGCTTCGTGCAGGGCGATCTGGCCGTTGTCCGCGTGCAGGTCGAGGGTGCCGCCTTGGTCGCGCGCGTCGGGGCCTTCGTCGCGGTCGTAGACGGTGACCGCGATGCCGCGCCGCTGGAGGATGCGCGCGCAGGTCAGGCCGCCGGGACCTGCGCCGGCGACGCTGATCCTGGCGCTGGCGGGTTCGGGAGAGTTCATGGTCGTTCCTTCCGTCGTTCTGGACTCGCTCAGAACGGAGACTAAGTATAAAAGTGCATCGAGTCAACGAATCGACTCGCTACATTGTCAGATATACTCGCCTCATGACTACGTCCCCGGTCGGCCGCCGCGAGCGGAAGAAGGCCGCCACCCGGCAGGCGATCGCCGACGCCGCGCTGCGCCTCTTCCTCGATCGCGGCTACGACCAGGTGAGCGTCCACGACGTCGCGGACGCGGCGGACGTCTCCCCGTCCACGGTGTTCAAGCACTTCAGCGGCAAGGAGGCGCTGGTCTTCGACCAGGACGAGGACCACGAGTCGGACCTGGTCGACGCGGTCCGGCGACGGCCTGCGGGGCAGAGCGTCCTCGACGCCCTCCGGCGGCACGTCCTCGACACCTGGCCGCCGATCGCGGAGCACCCGCAACGGGCCGGCTTCGTCGACCTGGTCGACTCCACCCCGGCACTGCGCGCCTACTCGGAACGCATGTGGACCCGGTACACCGACGCCCTCACCGCGGCCATCGCCGACGAGTGCGGCGTCCCCCACGACGACCTTGCCTGCGCGACGCTCGCCCGGTTCGTCCTGGACATCCCGTCCCTCACCCGCGGCCGCCGCGATCGCCGCGCCGCCGTGGAAACGATCTTCGACATCCTCGCCCGCGGCTGGACTCCCCCGCCCACCACCTGAGGCCGGGGCGGCGGCTCGTTGAGGTGCGGTGTGTTATGGCAGCACACGCCGCAGGTCAGCGCTGCCCTGGCTGAGCGGGGGCGCCGAGTTGCAGTCGGTCGCCTAGGGAGATGGTGCCGCCGTGGAGGACGGTGGCGTAGATGCCGAGGTTGAGGTCGTTGGCGGCGATGGCCTTGAGGACGCGGCCGTCATACGCGAGGTGGTCTTGGGCGTTGTTGACCATCACGCATCGTTCGGTGCGGTGGGTGAAGGCCACGACGACCTCGGAGCCTATGCGGGCCGTCCGGCCGATCCACGCGTCCTCGACGAGGCCGGGTTCGCAGCCGGTGCGGACGACCAGGTTGGGACGGAGGCGGCGGGCATCGACGGCGGTCCCCGGGACGGCTCCGGCGAGCCAGGCGAGCGAGGCGTCCGTGACGATGTGCAGCGGCGCCTGGTCGAAGTGGGAGATGGAGTCTTCCCGGGCGAGGGTCACGTCGGTGCGGTCCAGCGTTCGCTGCAGGTGAAGGTGGACGTCATCGTCGTCGCCGCGAACCTCGCGGCCGTCGGGCAGGGTGATCACCGGGACATCGCCGTCGTAGCGGGCGCGGAAGTCGAAGAGCCCGTCGATGCGGCGGAAACGGCGGGTGTTCTTGCCGCTGCCGAACTTCCCGTTGCCGTCCCGGACGGCGTAGAGCCGGTCCCCGATCGCGCCTCGCCCGTCGACCGCCAGCGCGTCCTGGCGCTCCCCCAGCATCGACTTGACGGGGTATCTCCACAGTTCACCGGTGTGCCCGCTGTCCGTCATACGGATTGAGACGTGCGCGCAAGGAGTCGTGTTCAGGAGACCGACGGGGCCTTGCCGGCCTCATCGGGGGGTGTTTCGAAGTAGGCGGCGGTCTCGGCGTCCGCCGGGTAGTAGGACTCGATCGCGACCTCGTCCAGCGTGATGTCCATCGGGGTGCCGAACGTGGTGATGGTCGAGAACAACCGCAGTTCCCGCCCGCCGAAGCGGACGACCATCGGGATCATGACGTCGGATTCGGGCGGCGGGCCGTCCTCGGGGCCGGGCGCCAGCAGTTCCTCGTAGAGGGCGGTGAGTTCGAGGTCGGGGGCGGCGGCGAGCTGCCGCCTGACCCGGGAGCGGAACACCGCGCGCACGTCGGCCAGGTTGACGACCAGGGCGGCGAGGCCGCGCGGGTCCAGCCCGAGCCGCAGCAGGTTGACCGGTGGCCGCAGCAGTTCCGGATCGACGTCCGCGAGGAACGGTTCGAGCGCGCGGTTGGTCGTCACGATGTTCCATCGGCGGTCGAACGCCAGCGCCGGGTACGGCTCATGCGCGCGAAGGACCCGCTCGACCGCGTTCCGGGCCGCCGTCAGCGCACCGTCGTCGAGCGGCCGCTCGGGGTACCGGGGCGCGAAGCCGGCCGCGAGCAGCAGCCGGTTGCGGTCGCGCAGCGGCACGTCGAGCTGGTCCGCGAGGCGGACGACCATGTCGGCGCTCGGGTTGGACTTACCCGTCTCGACCAGGCTGACGTGGCGGGGCGAGACGTCCGCCGCGATCGCCAGGTCGAGCTGGCTGAGCCGGCGGCGATGCCGCCACTGCCGCAGGAGTTCCCCCACCGTGTGCATGGTCCTGAAGGGTACTCATCGTGGCGCCGGACGCCATGAAATGCGATTTCATCGACAATTCCCGCGGCCGTGGAAAGACTGCACCCATGACCAACGAGAACAAGGGCATCATTCAGCGGGCACTGGCGGAACTGATCGAGACGGGCGGCGTGGAAACGCTCGCACCGCTGCTGAGCGACGGCTTCGTCCACCACCGTCCGGACGCGACCTCCTCGACCAAGGCGGAATGGCTCGCCGCCGTGCAGACGACGCTCACCGGCCCGCTCGCCCGCATGCAGGTCGAGGTCCGGCACCTGCTGGCGGACGGCGACCACGTCGTGCTGCACTCCCGGCGGCGGCTCCCCGACGGGGGCCCGGAGATCGCGGTCGTCGACATCTGGCGGATCGAGGACGGGCTGATCGCCGAATGCTGGGAGAACATCGAGCCGGTGGCCCACGCGGCCGCGAATTTGGAATGGTGGAACGGTTCCTGAACCCGTGACACCCCACGCCCTGCGCCGCGGGCGGTAGCGTTTCGGAAAACGAAATGTGGGGGTGGGCATGGCGAGGCCGGGCAGGCCCGTGCGGGGGTCGGCGTCGGGGCGGCCGATCATGGCGGCGCTCGACCTGTTCGGGCGGCGGTGGACGCTGCGGATCGTGTGGGAGCTGCACGAGGGGCCGCTCGGGTTCCGGCCGCTGCAGCAGCGCTGCGACGCGATGTCGTCGAGCGTGCTGCGGCAGCGGCTGGTCGAGCTCGCCGAGGCGGGGCTCGTCCGGCAGGCCGATGACGGGCGGTACGAGCTCACCCCGCTCGGCGCGGACGCGCGGGAGGCGCTCGGACCGCTGTCGCGCTGGTCCGAGCGGTGGGCGGCGGAGCTGGAGTGACGCCGGGGCCTTGTGCTTCTGTTTTCGAAGCGCGATGATGCTTCTGAAAACGAAGCACTCCAGGGAGGCGTCATGGCGCGCATCGCACCGCTCGAACCCCCGTACGCACCGGAGATCGACCAGGCACTGCGCAAGTGGATGCCGCCCGGCGTGGCGCACGAGCCGCTGGCCCTGTTCCGCGTCCTGCACCGCAACCCCGAGCTGGCGTCGCGGATGCGGGTCCTCGGCGCGGGCCTGCTGGCGCACGGGCGGCTGCCCGCGCGGGACCGCGAGATCGTCATCGACCGGACGTGCGCGCGGGCCGGATGCGAGTACGAGTGGGGCGTGCACGTCGCGGGGTTCGGGGAAGCGGCCGGCCTGACGGCGGAGCAGATCGACGCGACCGTGTCGGGGGACCCGGCCCCCTGGTCGGCGCGGGAGCGGGTGCTCGTGCGGGCCGTCGACGAGCTGCACGACTCCGCCGGGCTGTCGCAGGAGACGTGGGACGGGCTCGCCGCGTCCTACGACGAGCCCCAGCTGCTGGAGCTGCTCGTTCTCGCCGGGTGGTACCGGATGATCGGCCAGCTGATCAACGCCCTGGAGATCGGGAACGAGCCGTGGGCCGCCACGTTCGCCGCGCCCCGGCCGGCCGGGCGGTGACTACAGCTCGAATTCGGCGGGCGGGAGGCCGACGGCGAAGCACGCCTCGCGGACGATCGCCTTCTCGGCGTCGTCGAAGTCGCCGTCCGCGCCGCCGATGACGATGCCGATCTGGATGACGGCGCGCGCCTCGGCCGGCTTCTTCTTCACCTTGCCGATGTCCTGCAGCACCGCGACCTTGCCGAAGTCGAAGTCGGCGGTCAGCTTCGCGACGTAGTCGTTGAAGCGGCGCTGCAGGTCGTCGGCCGGGAAGTTCTGCAGCACCTCGTTGCCCATGATCAGCGACGCCGTCCGCTGCCGCTCGGCCGCGTCGACGCTGCCGTCGGCCGCCGCGACCAGCGCGCACATGGCCATGCTCGCGTCACGGAACGCTCCGCTCGTCAGTTCGTTCTTCTTGGTGAGCAGCTGCGCCTGCATCGTCTGGGTGGATTCGCGGAGCCTGTTCCAGAGAGCCATCGTTTCCCTCACGTCGCCGTGCGGACCGTCCGCACTCGTTCCTACAACTGTAGTAATTGAGCGATGGTTCCCGGCGCGCCCGCCGTCCGCAGACGGGTCAGTTGCGCAGGTCGCTCATGTAGTCGGCGAAGCGGGCGTCGACCTCGGCGGCGGTCAGGCCGAAGTCCTCCAGGGAGTAGCGGTGCGCCGGCTTGGCGGCGCTGGTGGTGCTCTCGGTGTGGAGGTCCGCCATCGCCGCGCGGGCCTCGGCGGTGAACGGCAGGCCGAAGTGCGCGTAGACGGATTCGACGGTGCCGATCGGGTCGCGGACGAAGTCGTCGTAGTGGACGTCGGCGAACTGCGCGGGGTCGTGCTTCGCGCGTTCGGCGCGGAACGCGTCCAGGCCGCGGCTCCACAGGTCGAGCTGGTCGCGGCCGATCGTGGCGCCGGTGAACACCTCGGACCAGCCGTCGGTGGCGTGCGCGGCGAGGCTGCACATGGACGCCATGGCGGTGCGCGGCGTCCGGTGCGTCTGGATGATGAGGGCGTCGGGGTAGGCGTCCATGAGCGCGTCCAGCGCGAACAGGTGGCTCGGGTTCTTCAGCACCCAGCGGCGGCCGGCGTCGTTCAGCCCGATGAGCTGGAGGTTGCGGCGGTGCCGGGCGTAGGCGGGCGTCCAGTCCTGCCCGGCGAGCCAGGACGAGTACGTCGGCAGGTGCGCCAGGCATTCGAACGAGATCGACAGCATGTTCTGCCGGAGCAGTTGCCAGCATTCCTCGACCGAGTCCGCCGAGATGTAGTGGACGCCCATGAATTCGGGGTTCTCAATGTGGTGCCGGCGGTATCCGGCGTCGATCGCCTGGAAGACGGGGTCGTCCGCCCATTTCTCTCGGGGCGGCCGGGGCTGCGGAACTTCCGCGAGCCACAGGTCCAGGCCCTGGTGGGCCGGGTCGGCGGTCAGAAGGCGGTGCAAGGCCGTGGTGCCGGTGCGGGGCAGGCCGGTGACGAAGACCGGACGCTCGATCGGCACGTCCGCGTGTTCGGGGTGCCGTTTCCAGGCCGCTTCGGAGAACTGGCGGGCGGCGAGCGCGCCGCGCAGCATCGCCCGCTGCGCCTTGTTGCCGACCGGGGTGAGCCCGGCGTCCTTCGTCAACGATTCCAGGAGGACTTTCAGCCCGTCGAGGTAGTCGTCGTCGCCGAACTCCGCCATGCCGGTGACCCTGCTCGCGGACGCGTGGAGGTCCTCGACCGTGCCGACGCCGTCGCGGCCTGCGCTCATCGCTGTGCCTTCCTCAACACGGGGCCTTTCTAGTGGTGCCATTCGCCGGAGTTGACGTCCAGGCATTGCCCGGTGACCGCGCGGGCCAGCGGCGACAGCATGAACACCACGGCGTCGGCGACCTCGTCGGGTTCCGGCAGTTTGCGCAGGTCGGTGGTGGCCGCGTTCTCGTCGTACACCTGCTGCATCGGGACGCCGCGCTTCTCGGCGAGATGGTTGAAGTACCACTGGAGGTTGTCGGCCCAGATGTAGCCGGGCGCGATCGTGTTGACCCGGATGCCGCGCGGCCCCAGTTCGGTGGAGAGGTTCTGCGTCATCGCCAGAAGCGCGGCCTTGGCCATCTTGTAGGCGCCGAAGGTGCGCCGCGAATGCCGCAGCACCGCCGAGTTGATCATCACGACGGAGCCGCCGCGCTCCTCCAGGTCGGGGACGAGCAGCCTGGTCAGCCGGAGGGCGGCGAGGACGTTCGTCTCGAACCCGGTGCGGACGGCGTCGATGTCGACCTTCATCAGATCGCGCAGCGGCGGCGTGGCGAAGGCGTTGTTGACGAGCCCGTCGACCCGTCCGAACGACGTCCGCGCCGTTTCCACGAGCCTTTCGCAGGCCGCCGGGTCGTTGATGTCGGTCGGCACGGCGACGGCGCGGCGGCCGAGGTCCTCGACCTCCTTGGCGACCTCGGCGAGCCGGGTCTCGTTGCGGGCCGCGAGCACGATGTCCGCGCCCGCCTTGGCGCATTGCAGGGCGAGGCCGCGTCCCAGTCCGGGGCCGATACCGGAAACGACGACGACCTTGTCCTTCAGCAGTTCCGATGCCATCAGCCGAGCATCCTTCGCGCGACGGCGACCTGGCGGGCGGCGATCCGCTCGGCCCATTCCTCCGCGGTGACGCGCTGCTTCTCGTAGTACGGGAGAACGCGGGGCAGGTCGTCGAACTTGACGATTTCGGCGGTCGGGCCGTCGTCCGGCGACAGGTCGCGGGCGAGCCGCTGCCAGCGGAACTGCAGATAGCCACGGCGGTGGCCGGTCCGCTCGATCCAGTTGGCGAGTCCGGGATCGCGCTCGCTGACGATGTAGCGGATCTTCCCGTCCCCGTCCACGCGCGCCTGGTCGCGGGTGAGGCTCGTCTGGTGGTTGATGTAGTCCAGCGAGATGTACCACATGCTGCCGAGCTGGAAGCCCATGTACGGCGCCACCGACGGGTCGGCGGCGGGCGCGGTGATGACCATGACCTCGTCGTCGTCCAGGTCGTAATGGCCGACGGACGAGAACTGCGTCGAGAGCCCGCCGGGCGTCGACCGCGGCTCGGTCAGGGTGTTGACCGGCAACTGCAGGTAATGCCATTCGGGAAAGGCCAGGAACGTCTTGATCCTGGACACCAGCATCTTCCCCGCGACCGCGTAACGCCGCGCCATCCGGTCGGACGGGACGGGCTCCGGGGACGTGCCGAGCGTGTCGGCGCGGTGGATGCGGATCTCGCCCGTCTTCTCGTTCTCCCAGTCGCTGAACACCTCGCGGACGATCAGCATCGCGGACCCGGGGGCGACCGCGACGTAGTCGTCCCCGGCGCCGTCCTTCGGCGGGCCGAACGTCAGCCGGAACGAGCCGTCCTCGGCGATGTTCAGCTTCCGGTCGTCGAACGCGGTGAGGCTGTCGGGCGACTGCGTCGGCGAGTAGTCGCCGTTCATGATCTGGAAGCTGAGGTCGGCGGTGGTGCCCCGACGCCCGGTGACGACGTACTCGGCGTCGTCCCTGATGTAGGCGTGGAAGTACAGCGTGTCGGGGTTGTCCAGGCCCAGCTTGGTGTACGGGCCGGTGGACGAGGCGAAGTACGGGTGGTCGTGCTGGTAGGCGCCGACCATGTGCAGGCACGCCTTGATGCTGCCCGCGAGGTAGTCCAGGCCCTCGGCGAGGTCCTGGTCGGTCTTGACGTGCGGCGCGTTGCGGATGATCTGCTCCGCCTCGACGACCGCGTCGGCGAACGGGCGCGTCGCGGCGTCGGAACGGTCTGTTGCGTCGGTGGCCACCGGGCTCTCCTGGGGACGCGAGTTCATGGGCGCGCCGGCACGTGCGGCGGGCGGTGCTGGGGACGGACGCTAGAACGCGTTCTATCTCCGGGTCAACGGACGGGTCCCGATCACCGGGAGCCGTCGACGGGGGTGGTGAACTTCAGGCTCGGGACGTCGTCCAGCGACACCATGTACTCGTAGGTGCGCTTGTGCCCGGTCTTCTCGACGAGCCATTGGCCGTCGCCGCCGCGCCGGTAGACGTCGTGGTAGAACGCGGCGCCGCGGATGAGCAGCCGGTGCTCGGGGATGATGATGGTGTCGTCGAGCGACCAGACGCCGGTCGCCCGGTCCCCGTCCAGGTCGATCTCCGGAGAGCCCGCGGTGTGCGCGCTGATCTTGTCGGACCCCAGGTTGGCGCGCATGTAGTCGACGATCGCGGCCCGCCCCTCCAGCCGCAGGGTGCTGCCGAGCACGGGGGTGTCGTACTCGGCGACGGCGCCGTCGGCGAACAGGCCGGCGAACTCGTCCCACTGCTTGAGGTCGACGCAGCGCAGGTAGCGGTGCTTGAGCCGGCGGATCTCTTCCAGGGCTTCCAGGTCCATGCGCCCCAGCCTGACCGCTCCGCCCGCGCAAGACAAGAACACGTTCTAACAATCCGACGACGCTCCGGCCGCCCTCCGCGGGCGGCCGGAGGCCCCGCAGGACCCGCGCGCGGATCAGCGGAAGGCGGCGGCGTTGGCGCGGGCCCAGTCGGCGTACGCGCGCGGCGCCCGCCCCAGCACCTTCTCGACATCGGGGCCGACCCTCCGCTCGGCCGGGGTGGGCGCGCCCAGGATGGCCAGGGTGGTCTCCACCACGTCCGCCGGCATGAAGGCCAGCATCCGCTCCCGCGCCTGGTCCGGGGCCAGCTCGACGAACCGGACCGGCTCGCCCAGCGCGGCCCCGATCGCCTCGGCCTGCTGCCGGGGCGTCACCGGGGCAGGACCGGTCAGCTCGTAGATCCGCCCGGCGTGACCGTCCTCGCGCAGCGCCGCGGCCGCGACCTCGGCGATGTCGCCCGGGTCGATGGCCGGCAGGCCGACGTCCCCGAACGGCGCCGCGACGGTCCGCTCGGCGCGCACCGACGCGGCCCAGGCGTAGCTGTTGGACGCGAAGTTGCCCGGCCGCAGGATCGTCCAGTCCAGGCCCGACCCCCGCACCGCCTCCTCGATGGACAGCCCCAGCACTCCGTGCGACGCCGACTCCGGTCGGGTCGCCACGCCCTGCGAGGACAGCAGCACCACCCGCCCGACACCACCGGCCTCGGCCGCGTCGAGGATCGCGCCCACGTCCAGCGTGTGGGCACTGGCGCCGCCGCTCTGCAGGAACAGCGCGTCGGCACCGTCGAACACCGGGCGCAGGCTCGCGGCGTCGGCGAGGTCCGCCCGGCGGTGCTCGACGCCGCGGGGCGCGTCGGCCTCGGCGATGTTCCGGGACGTGGCGGTCACCTTCTCGCCCGCCTCCGCGAGCACCCGCACCAGCGCGCCACCGACGTTGCCGGTCGCTCCGGTCACAACGATCATGGTCGTCCTCCTGCCGTCCGACCGCTCGGGCGAGCGGTCCGTCACAACGTCGAGGACGCTAACATCCTGGATATAGTAGGTACCTAGGAGAAAGTGACTATCCCGGAGGGGCATCCGCATGGGCGAGACGACATGGAAGCCGGCCACCGCATCGGCCGACCCCGAGCAGGCCTGCCCGATCGCCCCGGTGGTCGACATCGTCTTCAGCCGGTGGACCACCCCGATCCTGTGGACCCTCAACGAGCACGGCCGGCAGCGCTTCGTCGAACTGCAGCGGCGGATCACCACGATCACCCCGAAGGTGCTGACCCAGCGCCTGCGGCAGCTCGAGCGCGACGGCCTGGTCGTGCGCACGTACCACCCCGAGGTCCCGCCCCGGGTCGAGTACGAGATCAGCGACCTCGGCCGCAGCCTCGCCCCGCTGTTCGCCCACCTCGCCGAATGGGCCGCCGCCAACCTCGGCACGGTCGAGCGGGCCCGGCACGACTACGACCACGCCTCGGCCCCGCGGAGCTAACGCTCCGGCGACGCCTCCGCGCGGCGCTCGCGGCGGCGGCGTTGCTCGGCCACGTCGGCGACCGGGGCCGAGAGGAGGAGCGTGCGCGTGTAGGGGTGTTCGGGGGCGGTGGTGACCTGGGCGGACTCGCCCGTCTCCACGATCAGGCCGTGGTGGATGACGGCGACGCGGTGGCTCATGGCGCGCACGACGGACAGGTCGTGCGAGATGAACAGGTAGGCGACGGCGGTGTCGTCCTGGATCTCCAGCAGCAGGTCGAGGATGGTGCGCTGGGTGGTGAGGTCCAGCGCGGAGACGGGCTCGTCGCAGACGATCAGCCGGGGCCGGAGCGCGAGCGCGCGGGCGATGGCGATCCGCTGGCGCTGGCCGCCGGAGAACTCGCGCGGGAGGCGGTCGGCTGCGTCGGCGGGCAGGTGGACGCGGTCCAGCAGCGCGGCGATGCGGGCGCGGGTGCCGCGGGCGTCGCCGCCCTGGGCGATGAGGGGTTCGGCGAGGGTGTCACCGATGGTCAGCGACGGGTTCAGGGACGTGTAGGGGTCCTGGAAGATCACCTGGAGGTCGCGGCTGAGGGCGCGCCGGCGGGCGGCGGACGCGGTGTCGATGCGCTCGCCGCCGAAGGTGATCGTGCCGGACGCGACGGGGACCAGGCCGAGGATCGCCCGGCCGATCGTGGTCTTCCCGGACCCGGACTCGCCGACGAGCCCGAGCGTCTCGGCGGGCCGGACGTCCAGGTCGATGCCCTTCAGCACCTCGGTGCGGGCGCGGCGCCGCTTGCCGGGGAAGGACACGCGGACGTCGCGCAGCGACAGCAGCGCCTCGCCGTTCGGGGATGCGGTGCCGTTCGGGGATGCGGTGTTCACGCGGTCTCGCTCCTCGCTTCGGCGGGCCGCCAGGGCGCGCGCGGGGGCGCGTCGTCCAGGACGGCGTCCAGCAGCCGGCGGGTGTAGGGGTCCTTCGGGTCGCGCAGGACCCGGTCGGTGGCGCCGGTCTCCACGATCCGCCCCGCGTTCATCACCGCGACGCGGTCGCACAGGTCGGCGACGACGCCGAGGTTGTGGGTGACGAGCAGGACGCCGAGGCCGCGTTCGGCTTGGAGGCGGCGCAGCAGGTCGAGGATCTCGGCCTGGACGCGGACGTCCAGCGCGGTGGTGGGCTCGTCGGCGATGAGCAGCTCCGGGTCGCAGGACATCGCCCCGGCGATGAGGACCCGCTGCGCCATGCCGCCGGAGATCTGGTGCGGGTAGCGGCGCAGCACCTGCTCGGGGTCGGGGATGTCGACCATGCGGAGCAGCTCCAGGGCGCGCTCGGCGGCCTGCTTGCGGGACAGGCCCATGACGTGCCGCATCAGCTCGGTGAGCTGGCTGCCGATGGTGAACGCCGGGTCGAGGTTGCTCATCGGCTCCTGCGGCACGTACGCGACGGTCGTGCCGCGCAGCGCGCGGTGCCGCCGCTCGGACAGCCCGGCCACTTCCTGGCCCGCGACGATGACGCTGCCGCGGCTGACGCGCCCGCCGTCCGGCAGGATCCCGAGCACCGAGAACGCGGTCTGCGTCTTCCCGGAGCCCGACTCGCCGACCAGCCCGACGATCTCGCCCGGACGCACGTCCAGGTCGATGCCGTGGACGACCTCGGCCTCGGTGCCGTCGGGACGGGCATAGGCGACGGCCAGCCCGCGGATCGACAGCAGTTCGGCCCGTTCGCCGCTCGCGGTTTCAGCAACGGGCGCGGCGGCGGCGCGGCGCCGGCGGGGACGCGCCGGGGTCCCGGCTCGGTCCTCCAGGGCGTCCCGCAGGGCGGTGGCCAGCAGGACGAGCGCGCCACTGGTCACGCCGAGCGCCAGCCCCGGCCACAGCATCAGGATCGGGGCGCGCTGGATGTTCTGGAACGCCTCGTTGAGCATCGCGCCCCAGGTCGCGGTGGAGCCGCTGCCCACGCCGAGGAACTCCAGGCCGGCCTGCAGGCCGATGGCGAGCCCGGCGACCAGGGCGACCTGGATGATGACGGGCCCGCGCACCACGGTCAGGACGTGCCGGACGACGATCCGGGTGTCCGACAGCCCGGACACCCGCGCCGCGTCCACGTACGCCTCGCCCCGCACGTCCGCGACGATCCCGCGCACCATGCGGAAGAACTGCGGGGCGACGAGGAACCCGAGCACGATCATCAGGACCCACGGGTTGGAGCCGAGGATCGCGCGGGACGCCAGCAGCACCACCATGGCGGGCAGCGCCATCACCAGGTTGGCGACCCAGGTGGCGGCCGAGTCGAACTTGCCCGCGTAGTAGCCGGCGAACAGCCCGGACGGCACGCCCAGCAGCAGCGCGATGGCCACGCTGAGGACGGCGCCGCCGAGCGTATTGCGCCCGCCGTACAGGACGCGGGACAGGATGTCGCGGCCCGCCGAGTCCATCCCGAGCGGGTGCGCGCCGCTGGCCCCCGCGAACGCGTCGCCGAGCGAGGCGGTCTGCGGGCCCTGCGGGGCGAGCAGCGGCGCCAGCGCCACGGCCAGCACCAGCAGCGCCAGCAGGACGAGGGACACGGCGCCGAGCGGGTTGGTCAGCAGCCGGCGCAGGGCGCCCCGCCGCCGGACCGCGACGCCCCCGCCCGTGTCCCCGCCCGTGCCCCCGCCCGCGGCCCCGACCTCGACAATCCCGCTCATGAGAGTCTCGCCTTCGGGTTCAGCCAGCCGATCAGGACGTCGGTCACCAGGTTGATCAGGACGACCCCGATGACCGTGAGCATGACCAGCGCCATGACCACCGGGATGTCGCCGCGCGCGGTGTAGGAGACGGTCATGCTGCCGATGCCGGGCAGCCCGAAGATCTGCTCGACCAGCACGGCGCCGCCGAGCAGCCCGATGAACTGCAGGCCGAGCAGCACCAGCGCGGGCGCGGAGGCGTTGCGCAGCACGTGCTTGAACACGATCCGCGGTGCCGACAGCCCGCGGGCGCGCAGCGTCCGGATGTAGTCCTGGCGCAGGACGTCGATGACCGCGCCCCGCACCTGCTGCGACACGCCCGCGACCGACGCGACCGACAGCGACGCCACCGGCAGCGTGATCGTGGACAGCCAGCCGCCCGGCGACTCGTCGATGGGCGTGTAGCCGATCGCGGGGAACCAGTCGAGCTTCACCGCGAAGACGAGCACCAGGACCAGCGTCACCAGGAAGCCCGGCAGCGCGTACCCGGCGACGCCCAGCACCTGCACGAACCGGTCGGCGACGCCGCGCCGCACCCCGGCCCACACGCCCAGCAGGAACGACACGACGGCCGTCACCAGCGTGACGCCGAGCATCAGGCTGATGGTCACCGGCAGCCGGTTGGCGATCGTCTGCGTCACGTCCTCGCTGGTGAACCAGGACGTGCCCAGATCGCCGCGGACGGCGTGCGACAGCCAGTCGGCGTACTGCACCAGCACCGGCCGGTCGAGCCCCAGCGAGGCGTTCTTGGCCTCGACCGCCGACTGCTCCGCGCCCTGCCCGAGCAGCTGGCGCCCGACGTCGTTGTCGGGGATCGACAGCAGCAGGTAGGACAGCAGGGAGATGACGAGCAGGAGCACCGCTCCCGACACGAGTCTCCGCGCCACGAACCTCAGCATCGGCCTCTTCCTTCCGCGGGGGCGCCGGCGGTGCCCAGCAGCCGCATCACGTCCCCGATCGGCTGCTCCATGTCCATGGAGCGATCGACCAGCCACTGCATCTGGATGCCGTCGGCGACCGCGACGAACAGCGCCGCGAGCCGGTCGGGCGGGACGTCCGAGCGCATCCGGCCCTCGTCCATGCGGCCGCGCAGGAACGCGGCGACCTGGTCGCGGATCACCGGGTAGCGCTCCGCGAAGTGGGCGTGGGCCGGATGCCGGGGGTCGCCGGCCGCCGCCGCCATGGACACGAACAGCTCCACAAGCCCGGGCGTGGCCGTCCCCTCCCGGACGATCCGCCGGTAGGTCTCCGGGGTGTGGTCCGGGTGCCGCAGGCGGGCCGTCTCGTCCCGCATCCGCAGCACCTGCGTGAGGAGGTCCTCCTTGGACTCGAAGTAGTGCATCAGGCCGGGCAGGCTGAGGCCGCACCGGTCCGCGACCTTGCGCAGGGAGGTGCCCCGGTAGCCCTCCGCCGCGAACACCTCCAGCGCGGCCATGAGGATCTCCTTGCGCTTGGCCTGGCCCTTCCCGTACGGCCCCCGTTTCGCCATGTCAGCGCCGGTGGACGGACGCCGCGCCCGTCACGAGGCCGGCGAGTAGTCGTAGATCGACGGCACGGCCATCCCGGACTGCGTCACCGCCTTGACGCCGCTCCCCGACACCAGCAGGTACTGCATCCGGTAGAAGGGGGCGAACCAGGCCTCGTCGACCAGGTGCTTGTTGAGCTCGCGCAGCGCGGTGCCCGCCGTGTTGCCGTCGCCCGTCTGCGCCTGCCCCAGCAGCTTCTGGACCGCCGGGTCGGTCGTGCCGAACATGTTGAACGTGCCGGGCGTCACCAGGTCCTGGACGGTCAGCCAGTCGACCGACGACTGCCCGATGCTCATGACCATGGCCGAGTAGGCGCGGTCGCGGTAGACCTTCTGCACGGCGCCGGCGGCGTCCATCTGGTCCCAGGAGACCTTGATCCCGACGGCGCCGAGGTCGCTCTGGATCGAGGAGGTCAGGGCGTCGCTCATCGACGGCACACGCGGCAGCTTCAGCGTGAACCCGCCCCCGTATCCGGCGCCGGCGAGCAGCTGCTTGGCCTTGGCGGGGTCGTGCGGGTAGGCGGCGTCGAGGGTCTTGTCGTAGGCCTTGGTCTCCGGGCCGAACACCTGGTCGGTGATCTCGCCGCGGCCCTGCCGGATCTTGTCCAGCATCGTCCTGCGGTCCAGCGCGTAGTTGATCGCCTGCCGCACCTCGGGCTTCTTCAGCGCCGGGGTGCGGGCGCCGCCCCGGTCGAACAGCAGCAGCCCCTGGAAGTCGAAGGTGAACGGCGTCCTGGTCAGCCTGCCGTCGGAGGAGACGGCCTGCTGCTGGCCGGCGTCCTGGAGCACGGCGCTGTCGATCTGCCCGGTCTTCAGCCCGTTGACGACGGCCGTCTCGTTGTCGAACACGCTGATCATCAGCGTGCCGAACTTCGCCTTGTCGCCCCAGTAGTCCTTCTTGGCGTCGAAGACGTACTTGGTCCCGACCGCGGTCTTGGACTTGTCCAGGACGTAGGGGCCGGTGCCGACCGGGGCCGTCTTCAGGCTGCCGTCCTTGAGCTTGGCGGGGCTCGCCATGAGGCCCACCGCGTCGCTGAGGTAGAACTCCAGCCCGGGGTCGGGCTGGGAGAGCTCCAGCACCACGTGCGCGGGGTCGACGACCTTGACGTCCTTGATCGTCTTCGCGTACTTGGCGCCGCCCCCGCCGCCGTTCTTGAAGTGGTCGATGTTGGCCTTGACCGCCGCCGCGTCGAAGGCGGTCCCGTCGCTGAACTTCACGCCGCTGCGCAGGGTCATCGACAGGTTGGTCTTGGACGCGTCGTAGGACCACTGGGTGGCGAGCATCGGCTTGTAGGAGCCGTCCGCGTCCCGCTTGATCAGCGTGTCGTAGACGGCCTGGAAGTAGGGCAGCGCGCTGCCGATCGCGTCGGCCGGGTCCAGACTCTGGGCGCTGGTCAGCGTGGCGACGTCCAGTTCGGACGCGTCGCCGCTCGCCGAGCCGCCGCCTCCGCAGCCGGTCAGCACCAGCGCGGCCGCGGCGCAGGCCGCCGAGGCCGCGATCCGGGGGGAGTACCTCTTCATGATCTCTCCGTCTGGAGGGCCGGGACCGGCGTCACCGGCGGGACTGTCCGCGGACGGCGCCGCGCGGGGAGCGGCGGCGCCCGCCGCTGAACGAAAACCGTAATCTGATCGGTTTCTGTACGTCAATGCTTACGGGCGATAAAACCGATCGTTATACGGTTTTGACCGGCGGACGGCGGCCCGGATCGACGGGAAGCGCCTTCCGCACCCTATTTGACCTGGCTTTCAGCACGTCGTGACCGTGTCTCGCCCGTCCGGTGACCGGCCGGGGGAAGGCCGTAACGCGGGCCGGCGGCGGGCGATGATCGGACCCCGGTGTGCCACGAGGGGCGGAAGGCATGTACGGTCGGCCGTTGAGCGGCTCGCGCAGGGTCCCGCCGGGCCGTCCGTGGGAAAGAGGGCTGAGCCGTCCGCGCGCTACTCCTGCGCCCCGAGGGGCGACGCACCGGCCGTGACACCGGCGTCCGCCGGCCGCGCCGCAAGCGGCCGTGGCTGATCGGCGAGCTGGCGATCGTCTTCGTGCTGCTCGAGGTCTACGGCTACGTCCGGTCGCTGGCCGACACCCGGTACGGGCCGGCGCTCGCCCATGGCCGGGACGTGCTGAGCATAGAGGACCACCTCGGGCTGGACGTCGAACTCCACGTTAACCGATGGTTGACCCGGCATCACGATCTGTCAGAGGTGGCCGTCTGGATCTACCAGCACATGCACACGGGCTTCACCATGGGCGTCCTGCTGCTGTGCTACCTCGCCGGGCCCGGCGTCTACCGGCCCGCGCGCAACTCCCTGGTCCTGATGAACCTCGTCGGGCTGGTGGTGTTCTTCCTCCTGCCGGTGATGCCGCCGCGGCTGCTGCCGGACGAGGGGTTCGTCGATTCGGTGGCCATGGCCGGCTTCGGCACCGTCCACAGCCCCGGCGGGGTGAAGGCCGACCAGTTCGCCGCCATGCCGTCCCTGCACATGGGCTGGGCCGTCTGGGTGGCGGCCGTGATCATGGCGCTGCTGTGGCGGTACCGCGCGCGCTGGCTCGCGGTGCTGCACCCGATCGTCACCGCGATCGTCGTCGTGGTGACCGCCAACCACTACGTGCTGGACGTCGTGGCCGGGGTCGTGGTGGCCATGGGCACCCTCCTGGGGACCGGCCTCGCCTGGGCCGGCAACGGGACGGTCTACGCGGGCGGCCAGCTGATCCGGCGTAAGCGGCCCTCCCCCGCGCCCGACACGGGCACCGCGCCCGACACCGACGCCGGCATGGACGGGAGCCCGGACGCGGCGGACGGCGAGGCCCCCGCCGAGCCGGAGCATGCGGGGAGCTCGGCGAAGAGTTCCGCGAACGGCTCGGCGAACGGCTCGGCGAAGAGTTCCGCCGCCGGGTCCGCGACGACCGCCATGACCAGCCTGGAACGGCCGTCCGGCGGCATCGCCAGGGCCGACCCGGACCAGGCCGCCGGCTAGCCCTTCCCGCCCTCCGGAGGCCCGCTCGGCGCCGTCCGGGGGTGGTCAGCCGACGAGGGACTGGGTGCCGAGGACGCTGAGGAGCGCGAGGCGCTCGGCGTCCGGGGTGCCGGGCTCCGCCGTGTAGATCATGATGCGCAGGTCGCTGCCGGTCACGTTCAGCACGTCGCAGTCGAGGGTGAGCGTGCCCACCTGCGGATGGTCGATGGTCTTGCGGGACGTGTCGTGCCGGCCGACGGTGCCGGAGTCCCACAGCTCGGCGAACGGCTCGCTCGTCGCGTGCAGCTCCGCGATCAGCCGTTGCAGCCCCCGGTCGGCGTGGTAGCGGCCGGCGGTCGCGCGCAGGTCGCCGACCAGCGCCGCCAGGAACGCGCGCCGCTCCTCCGGCGTGGACTGGACGCGGTTCTCCGGCCCGACGAAGTTGCGCCACACGCCGTTGCGCTCGAACCCCCGCCACCCGGACGTGTCGCCCATCAGCGCCGTGTACATGGGGTTGGCCAGCAGCAGCGTCCAGGCCGCGTCGTAGACCGCGACGGGCGTGCCGGCCAGCCGGTCCAGCAGCCGCTGGACGCTCGGGGTGATGTACGCGGGCACCGCGTCCGGGCCCGGCGGCACCAGCCCGGCGAGGTGGAACATGTGCTCGCGCTCGTCCGGCGACAGCCGCAGGGCCCGTGCCAGCGCCTCGACGACCTGCGGCGACGGGTTGGACGCGCGGCCCTGCTCCAGGCGCGTCACGTAGTCGACGGAGATCCCGGCCAGCTGCGCCAGCTCCTCCCGGCGCAGCCCGGCCGTGCGGCGGTGCCCGCCGGCGGGCAGCCCGGCCGCCTCGGGCGCGACGCGGTCGCGCCAGCGGTGCAGCGTCCTGCCGAACTTCCCGGGTGCCATGCCCCCAGTCTGCCCGCCCGGACCGCGTGGCTGCCTGGTACCGCCGTTCCCAGGAAGAGGGGACGACTGGCTGACCGCGCCGCCGCGCCGCAACCTGGAGACATGACGACGACACTGATCACCGGAGCGAACAAGGGCCTGGGCCACGAGACCGCGCGGCGGCTCATCGCGGCGGGCCACACCGTCTACATCGGCAGCCGGGACGCCGAGCGGGGCCGCCGCGCCGCCGACGAGCTGGGCGCGCGGCTGGTCGTCCTCGACGTGACCGACGACGCGTCCGTCGAGGCCGCCGCGGAGACCATCGAGGCCGACGGCGGGCTCGACGTGCTGGTCAACAACGCCGGGATCGAGGCCCGGCTGCCCGACAACGGCGTGCCCGGCGCCGCCGAGGTCACGGCCGACCTGATGCGGACGTCCTTCGAGACGAACGTGTTCGGGGTGGTGCGCGTCACGCACGCGTTCCTGCCGCTGCTGCGGAAGTCGCAGGCCCCGGTCATCGTGAACGTGTCCAGCGGGCTCGCCTCGCTGGCGACGGTCAGCGACCCGGGCACGCCCGCGTACGCCTACCCGGGCGTCGCGTACCCGGCGTCCAAGGCCGCGGTCAACATGATCACGGTGCAGTTCGCGAAGGCGTTCCCGGAGATGCGGATCAACGCGGTCGAGCCCGGGTTCACCGCCACGGACCTGAACGGGCGCACCGGCACGCAGACCGTCGAGGAGGGCGTCGAGGTCATCGTCCGGATGGCGCGGGTCGAGCCGGACGGCCCCACCGGCGGCTACTTCGACGCCGAGGGCCGCCTCCCCTGGTGACGGCCGCCTAGCCGGGTGCGCCTAGCCGGGGGTGTGGACGATCTCCCGCTGCCACTCGCCGCGCGGCTGGACGTGCAGGCGCCAGTAGTGCTCGGCGATGCGGTCGGGGTCGAAGAAGGTCCCCGCGGCGACGGGACCGTCCACGGTCACGCTCGCCGCGTGGACGCCGGACGGCCCGTACTCCTGGTCGAGCAGGGTCACCAGCGTCCGCACCCCGGCCTTGCCGAGCGAGAGGCCGACGTACTCGGGCTTCGGCTCCGGCATGCCGCCGGTGATGATGAACGTGCCGCTCCCGCGCCGCGCCATGTCCGGCGCGACGCGGGCGGCGGCCGTCAGCGCCCCGCCGACGTTGACCGCCCAGGCGTCCAGCTGCTCGCGGGCGGACAGCTCTCCGATCCGGTCGGGCCGGACGAGCGCCGCGTTGTAGATCACGGCGTCCGGGACGCCGAACTCGGCCGCCGCCTCGTCGAGGGCGCCGCGCAGCGCCGTCTCGTCGGCGGCGTCGGCGGCCAGCCGGACGACGGGCGCCGTGGCGTCCTCGATCTCGGCGAGCTTCCCCGCGTTCCGTCCGATGAGGGCGATCGGCATCCCCTCGCGGGCGAACCGCCGCGCGACCGCCCGGCCGATCCCCGGCCCCGCCCCGATGACCACTGCACCCGGCATCTCGTCTCCCTTCGACGGCCACGACGCTAGAGGTTGACACCGGTGTGAAGGTCAAGCGCTAGTCGTCGACCTCGGCCAGGGCGCGCACGCCGGCCGCCTCGGCGCGCTCGGCGCGCGACCGGACGTACCGCGACAGCCACCAGCTGAACCCGCTGAGCAGGACCAGCCCGACCGGCGCTATCCAGACCATGGGGGAACCGGGCTCGCGCAGCGCCTTGCCGAGCCCGGTGTAGACGAGGGTGCCGGGGAGGATCCCGACGAAGGTGCCCGCGATGTAGGGCCCGAACCGGACGCCCGCCACGCCGGCGCCGTAGTTCACCACGCCGAACGGGAACAGCCCGACCATCCGCAGCACCAGGATCGACTCGAACGCGCGGCGCGACAGGTAGGCGTCCAGCCGCGCCAGCCGCCCGGACCCGGCGTACCGGGCCACCGCGGGACGTCCCAGCGCCCTGGCCAGCACGAACGCGAGCGCGGCGCCCGCGGTGGCCCCGACCAGCACCGAACCCACGCCCACCGCGACGCCGAACAACGCACCGGCGGAGGCGTTCAGCACCGAGCCCGGCACCAGCGCGGTCACCGCCAGCGCGTAGCAGAGCGCGAAGACGATCGGGCCCCACCAGCCGAGCGAGTCGACCCACGCGCTGACGTCGCCCCACACCGCGCCGCCCGCCACCGCCACCAGGACCCCGACGCCGAGCAGCGCCGCACCGAGGACCAGCAGCTTCACGAGAGCCCCGCGGGTGAAGGCGGGGCCCCCGCTCGGCTCCGGTTCCTGCGCTGCCTCGCCCGCGCCCGGCACGGGCGCGGCGGCGGGTTGGCGGCTCATGTGTCTCCTGACAGTGGGTTCCGGTGTCCAGTTCACGCTACGAGGCGAACCTGGGAAAAGCACCACCGCCCACCCCCGTACGCGCCGGTCAGGCCTCCTTGCGGGCGACGGCGGTCCAGCCGGCGCCGGTGACGTACTCGCCGCCGACGGGCCGCCATTCGTGCAGCGGCACCACTCCGGGCTCCAGGATCGTCAGGCCGTCCAGCAGCCCGGCCACCTCCTCGCGCGTCCGGGCGACCAGAGCGGCGTTCGCCGACTGCGAACGGTAGGTCTCCCCCACGTTCACGTTGCGCCGCTCCTCCACCGCCGCGTGCGAAAGGACCACGTGGCTGCCGGCCGGCAACGCATCGGTGAAACGCCGGACGATCCCCGCCGGATTCCCCTCGTCGGGGAAGAAGTGCAGGACGGCGACGAACAGCACGCACACCGGCCGGCTGAAGTCGATCAGCCGCCGCACCTGCTCGTCCTCCAGCACCATGCCGGGCTCCCGCAGGTCGGCCTGGACGACGGCGGTCCGGTCGTCGGCGTCGAGCAGCGCCCGCGCGTGCGCGGCCACCAGCGGGTCGTTGTCGACGTACGCGACCCGCGCGCCGGGCCGCACCGCGCGGGCGACCTCGTGCACGTTGCCCTGCGTCGGCAGCCCGGTGCCGAGGTCGAGGAACTGGTCGATGCCGGTCCCGGCGACGAACCGGACCGCCCGCTGCAGGAAGGCCCGGTTCGCCCGCGCGACGCCCTCGACCGTCGGCAGCGCCTGCCTGACCTGCTCGGCGGCGGCGCGGTCGCACGCGTAGTTGTCCTTGCCGCCGAGGAAGTAGTCGTACATGCGGGCCACGCTCGGCGTGGTCGTGTCCACCACGTCCGGCGGCGGCGCCGTCCCGGAGCCGTCCATCGCGAACCCCTTTCCAGCCGAATCAACGGCGATCACCGCCATTGTCCGACATCTCCCCCCAAAGCGGGAACGCGCGGCGGGCCGTCAGTGGTAGGCGTGCTCCGCCGACGGGAAGGCGCCGTTCACGACCTCCTCCGCGAAGGTGCGCGCGGCCTCGTCCAGCGTGCCGCGGATGCCCGCGTAGTCCTTGACGAAGCGCGGCACCCGGCCGGGGGTGAGGCCCATCGCGTCCGTCCAGACGAGGACCTGCGCGTCGCAGTTCGGGCCCGCGCCGATCCCGACCGTCGGGATGCCCAGCACGCCGGTGACCTCGGTGGCCAGCTCCTCCGGCACCGCTTCGAGGACGACCGCGAACGCGCCCGCGTCCTGCACGGCACGGGCGTCCCGTACCAGCTGCCGCGCCGCCGTCTCGCCGCGGCCCTGCACCCGGTAGCCGCCGAACGCGTTCACCGACTGCGGCGTCAGCCCGAGGTGGCCCATGACGGGGATACCGGCCGACACCATCAGGTCGATCTGGCGGGCACTGCGCTCCCCGCCCTCCAGCTTCACCGCGCCGACCCCGGCCTCCTTGACCAGCCGGGTCGCGCTGCGCAGCGCCTGCGCCGGGCCCTCCTGGTAGCTGCCGAACGGCAGGTCGCCGATGACCAGCGCCCGCTCCGTCCCGCGGACCACGGCGGACGCCAGGACGAGGATCTCCTCCAGCGTCACCGGGACGGTCGAGTCGTACCCCAGGTGGCAGGCGCCCATCGTGTCGCCGACCAGCAGCACGGGAATGCCCGCCTGGTCGAAGACGGACGCGGTCATCGCGTCGTAGGCGGTGAGCATCGGCCATTTCTCGCCGTTCTCCTTGGCGGCGGCGATGTCCCGCACGGTGACCCGGCGGGAGAGCTCACCCCCGTAAAGGGACGGCCTGGTCTGCGAGCGGGCATGCGAAATACGCGTCATGGCGACGGCTCCCGTTGCTCATCTCGAAGCGCCCTGACGGCGTCTCCGGACTCCCGCCCATCCTGACACGCCCACCCCAACCGGTCGAGACCCGCAATGCGGCCATGCCGGCGGCGGCGCGGCGTCCGCGGTACCCGGGGATTCTGGCCGGGGCGGGCGAGATTCTGGGGCAGCGATGGGTGTCTCAGGCGGGGACGCGCTCGCGGCAGGGAGTCGCCTCATGGCCGTGTTCGAAAGCCCCACCACGGTCGCCGACACGTCTCGCGGGCCGGTGGAGTACCGGTTGGAGCGGCGTGGGCCGTCCACTGTCCTGGTCCTGCATGGGGGGCACATGCGCGCGGGACTGCGGCTGGGCGAGGAGGTGTTCGCCGACGCCGGGTACTCGGTGCTGGCGCCCTCGCGGCCCGGCTACGGCCGCACCCCGCTGGGCACCGGGACGTCGCCTGCCGGGTTCGCCGACGCGGTCGCCGACCTCTGCGCCGGCCTCGGCATCGGGCGGCTGGCCGCGGTGGTGGGCCAGTCGGCGGGCGGACCGACCGCGGTGATGCTCGCCTCCAGGCATCCCGACCTGGTGGAACGCCTCGTCCTGCAGAGCGCCGTCGGTTTCCTGCCGTGGCCGGACCGCCGCACCCGGACGGGCGGGCGCCTGGTGTTCGCGCCGCGCGCCGAACGCGTCATCTGGGCGCTCGTCCACGCCCTGGTGCGCCGTGCCCCGCAGACGGCGCTGCGGCTGCTGCTGCGCGACCTGACCACCGGGCCCGTCGACCCTGTCGTCTCCGGGCTGTCCGCCGAGCAGCGTGCCCTGCTGCTGGGGCTGTTCGCCCGGATGCGTTCGGGCTCCGGTTTCGCGGCCGACCTGAGGTGCCTGGCCCGCGGTGGCCGGCCGCCGCCCGTCGCGCAGCCGGCGCTGATCGTCGCCGCGGCCGCTGACGGCGCCGTGCCGTTCGCCCACGCCGAGGCCCTGGCCTCCGCGTTGCCGAACGCCAGGCTGATCGCGAGCGGCGCCCCGAGCCATTTCGTCTGGTTCGGCGACGACCATCCCGCCATCGCCGCCACCATCGCCGGGTTCCTCGCGTCGTGATCTCGTACCGGAGAAACGGTATGTGACCGGCAGGTCACGCCCTAGGTTGTTCTTTGCGCGGCTTTCGGTCTTGCGAGAGGAAGCACGGTGCGGTTGGGAGCGAGGATCGCCGGACGGTACCGGCTCGTCCATGGGCCCGCGCGCGGCGGGACGAGCGAGGTCTGGCTCGCCGAGGACACCGAACTCCACCGGCAGGTGGTGCTGAAGCGGGCGCTGACGGACGGGCGCACCGCCGCGTTCGGCCGGGTCCGGGCCGAGGCGCGGGCGCTGGCGGCGTTCAACCATCCGAACGTGGTCACGCTGTACGACGTGGTCCCGGTGCGCAAGCGCGGCCGCGTGACGCCCTGGCTGGTGATGGAGTACGTGCCGGGCGGCAGCCTGGCGAAGTGGCGGCCGGTCGAGCCGCCGGTCGCGGCCCGCATCGGCGCGCAGATCGCCGGGGCGCTGGAGGCGCTGCACGCCGCGGGGATCGTGCACTGCGACGTCAAGCCGGGCAACATCGTCGTCACCGAGGACAGGACCGCGAAGCTGGCCGACTTCGGCGCCGCGTTCCGCACCGAGGGGGCGGCGATGCGCCCGGGCGGCGTCGCCCACACCCCCGCCTACGCCGCGCCCGAGGTTCCACTCGGCCGACCCGAGCCCGCGTCGGACGTGTACTCCCTCGGCGCCACCTTGCACGCGTTGATCAGCGGGGCACCGCCGCGGCGAGGTGCGGGCCTCGCCGCCGAGACCGCGCCGCTGCACGACCTGCTGGCCTCGATGCTCCAGGACGATCCGGCGGCCCGGCCAACGCCTGAGGACGTGCGGCGGCGACTCGACGAGGCCGCGGGCACGGCGCGCGTGGAACTGCCGGACTACGCGGCCCCGACGCTCGGCGCCCCGGACACGGCGCCGGACGAGGCGCGCGCCGACCGCTCCCTGGTCCGGGGAACCCTGAACTTCGTCAGCGCCCACCGCGGGCTCAGCGCACTCGGCGCACTCGTCCTGGCCGCCGCCGTCGTGCTCGCGCTCGTGCTGGCGCCGTCGCCGGGCAAGGACCGGCCGGCCGCCTCGTCCACGACCCCCGCCGCCCGCATCGGCGACCAGCGGAGCACCGACCCCTGCGCGCTGACCGCGCCCGCCGCGCTCGGCCGGTTCGGCGAACCCCGGCTCGACGCGCACTACGGCAACTTCAACCGGTGCGACGTGCTGGTGTCGCGCGGCGGCCACGAGGACTACGTCGACGTGGAGGTGGAGATCGACACGGCATCGGCCCCCGAGGCGACCGGGCCGGTGACGTACGTGCAGGGCGTCGGCATCGTCCAGGAGCCCGCCGAACACGACTCCTGCGCCCGCACGCTGCTGCTGCCCGCCCCCGACCAGGGCACCAGCGTCTACATCACCGCCGGGCAGGACGGCGGGACGGCGCCGCTGTGCGCCGTCGCCGACACCGCCGCCGCGAGCGCCGCCGCCGTCCTGCACCGCGGCCCGATCGCCCGGCGGTCGCCGCCGCTGCCCGCGAACTCGCTGGCGCAGCGCGACGCCTGCCTGATGCTGGACGCCCGCGCCCTCGACGCCGTCCCGGGCATCGACGCAGAAGACCCCGACGTCGGCTTCGGCCGGTGGCGGTGCGAATGGCACAGCACCACCCGGGACGTCCAGGTCAAGCTGCGGTTCGACCAGGGCGGACCGCTCGACGCGCGGGACGGCCGCCCCACCCGGCTGAACGGCCACCCCGCGTTCGTCCAGCCGGACGGCGACGGCGGCGAGGAGCGGTCGTGCCTGGTGCTGATCGTCCACCGGACCTACCCCGGCCCGCACGGCGACGACATCGCCGAGGTGGTGCACCTGGTGGTCCAGGGGCAGCTGACGATGCGGCGGCTCTGCTCGATGGGGACGGACCTCGCCGGCACGGCCGCCGGCGCCCTGCCGCACGACGCCTGACCCGTCCGGCGACCCCGTTCACCGGGTCGGCCCGTCCAGGAGCTCCAGGTCGTCGACGGTCAGGGCGGTGCCGAGCAGCAGCGCGGTGATCAGGTTGTGGTTGATCGTGTTGCCGAGCGGCGGCGGCACGTCCCGCTCCAGGATCCCGTCGACCGCCGGGCTGAGCTGCTTACGGACCTTCTCCACGACGCGGGCGGCGCGCTTGGCGCTCCAGCGCTCGCGCGGCCGCAGCCGGCGCAGCTCGTCGGCCGCCTGCTCCCACGTCAGCGGCTGCGGCCAGGGCTCCTGCCGCAGGTAGCGCTGCCCGAGGCAGGCCAGCACCAGCCGCTCCACCTCGTCCAGCTCGAACAGGTCGGGGTCGTGCGTCGGATCCTCGTACCGGCCCCGCCCCTCACCCGGCCCGGCCGCGATCCGCACTTCCATCAGGTGCTCCTGCCGCGGCGCGACGATGAACAGCGCCGTGTACGACGGCGGCAGTTCGGTGCGGTGCCCGCCGAGCAGCAGCGGCGCCCCGCTCATCCGGATCGCGAGCCGCCCGGAGTTGTACAGCACCCATCGCGAGTGCTCGCGGGCGATGCGGCCGTGCCGGCGGCTCACGTGGGTGTCGGAGCCGCCGACGCAGACGTGGACGTCCGGCTCGCAGCGGCCGAACACCACCTCGAACCCGGCGTCGGGCGCGACGCGCATCCCGCCCTCCGGGCCCATGACGAACAGCGTGCCGGGCTGCGCCGGCGGGATCCCCGCGGCGAGGCTCCCGGTCTCCCTGGGGAGGATCTGCACCCTGCTCGCCGGGTTCTGCGCCGTCAGCGTCATGTCCCCTGTCCTTTCCGCGCGTTACGGAGGCCACGCTAACCGCGCGGTCACGGGAGGGGTCCCGGCTCCGGCCGATGACGTCCCCGGAGACCGTCCGGCACATGTGGATGTTCGCTCTGGGTGGGTACGCCGTGCGCAAGGACGCGAAACGCGTACGGAGGAGCAGCACGATGCCGAAGACCACCAGCAAGGGCAAGGCCAAGAAGGAGGAGCTGCCCGACACCGTCAAGCGCTCGGACGCCAAGGCGCAGCGCACCTTCGCCAAGGCCCACGACTCGGCCGCGGAGGAGTACGGGGAGGGCCAGCGGGCGCACCGCGTCGCCTACTCCGCGCTCAAGCACACCCACGAGAAGGTCGGGGACCACTGGGAGCCGAAGGCGAAGGGCGCCAAGGGACCGTCGGACAAGCAGGCCGAGGGCGGCGTCGGCACCTCGCGGAAGACCGCGGGCGGTGTGGACGCCAACGCGTCCAAGAAGCACCTCTACGACGTCGCCAAGCGGCTGGACGTCTCGGGCCGCTCCACCATGAGCAAGAAGGAACTCGTCAAGGCCATCGAGAAGGCCAACAACCGCAAGACCGCCAAGGCGAGGTCCTGACACGCACGCGCGAAGCCCGTCCGGCGTGAACCGGACGGGCTTCGCGCATCCGTCGGTATCAGTCGGTGCCCGCCTCCATGGCGGCGGCGTCGAGGAGTTCCTCGCCGGTGGTCGTCTCGCCGCGGGACGCGATCGCCTGCGCGCCGCCGGCGTCCATCGCGCCGATCAGCCCGGTCGAGGCGGCCTGCGCGGCGCCGATCAGCGCGGGGTGCGCGGCGTCCCCGACCATGCCGAGCCCCGCGTACTGCTCGAGGCGGGCGCGGGAGTCGGCGATGTCGAGGTTCCGCATGGTGAGCTGGCCGATGCGGTCGACGGGCCCGAACGCGGAGTCCTCGGTGCGCTCCATGGACAGCTTGTCCGGGTGGTAGCTGAACGACGGGCCGGACGTGTCGAGGATCGAGTAGTCCTCGCCGCGCCGCAGCCGCAGCGTCACCTCGCCGGTGACGGCGGTGCCGACCCAGCGCTGGAGCGACTCGCGGAGCATCAGCGCCTGCGGGTCGAGCCAGCGGCCCTCGTACATCAGCCGGCCGAGGCGGCGGCCCTCGCTCTGGTAGGTGGCGAGGGTGTCCTCGTTGTGGATGGCGTTGACGAGCCGCTCGTAGGCGGCGTGCAGCAGCGCCATGCCGGGCGCCTCGTAGATGCCGCGGCTCTTGGCCTCGATGACCCGGTTCTCGATCTGGTCGGACATGCCCATGCCGTGCCGTCCGCCGATGGCGTTGGCCTCCAGCACCAGGTCGACGGCGGAGGCGAACTCCTTGCCGTTGATCGTCACCGGGCGGCCCTGCGCGAAGCCGATCGTCACGTCCTCGGCGAGGATCTCCACCTCGGGGTCCCAGAACCGGACGCCCATGATCGGGTCGACGATCTCGATGCCGGCGTCGAGGTGCTCCAGGGCCTTGGCCTCGTGGGTGGCGCCCCAGATGTTGGCGTCGGTGGAGTAGGCCTTCTCGGTGCTGTCGCGGTAGGGCAGCCCGCGCTCCTGCAGCCACTGCGACATCTCCGTCCGGCCGCCGAGCTCGCCCACGAAGTCGGCGTCCAGCCACGGCTTGTAGATCCGCAGGGACGGGTTGGCGAGCAGGCCGTAGCGGTAGAACCGCTCGATGTCGTTGCCCTTGTAGGTGGAGCCGTCGCCCCAGATCTGGACGTCGTCCTCGAGCATCGCGCGGACCAGCAGGGTGCCGGTGACGGCGCGGCCGAGCGGGGTGGTGTTGAAGTAGGCGCGGCCGGCGGAGCGGATGTGGAACGCTCCGCACGCCAGCGCCGCGAGCCCCTCCTCCACCAGGGCCTCCCGGCAGTCGACCAGCCGGGCGACCTCCGCGCCGTAGGCGGTGGCGCGGCCCGGCACCGAGGCGATGTCGGGCTCGTCGTACTGGCCGATGTCGGCGGTGTAGGTGCAGGGCACCGCGCCCTTCTCGCGCATCCACGCGACCGCTACCGAGGTGTCGAGGCCGCCGGAGAAGGCGATCCCGACGCGCTGGCCGACAGGCAGAGAGGTGAGCACCTTGGACATGAGTAGAAGTATGCACCCCATTGCATGACCATGCAACACCCGGGATGGTGTTCCAGCGCACAGCGGCACGGAGAAGGCCGCCCGCCCCGCAGGACGGACGGCCCGGATCAGGCGGAAGGGGAGGTCAGGCGGTGACGGTCGCCAGGTACTCCTCGGTCTTGGCCGGGTCGAGCAGCCAGTTCGAGAAGTCGCCCGGGTTGGCGTAGCCGTAGGCGAACCGGTACGCGACCGCCTCGTTCTGCGCCGCGATCGCCAGCACCTTCTGGACGTGCTCGGGCAGCGGCCCCAGCATCATGTTGGTGTAGGCGGTCGGGTGCTTGGCGTACTCCCAGTACGCGTCGAACGTCCGCTGCATCCACTCGGCGTCGAACGGCCGCTCACCGTGGCGCAGGATCTCCTGGAAGTAGATCTCGGCGCAGCGCGTGGCGTTGTTGGAGCCCTGCCCCGTCACCGGGTCGTTGGCGACCACCACGTCGCCCATGCCGAGGACCAGCGAGGTCGCCGACAGCCGCCCCACGGGATGCCGGACGACCGGCGCGTACCCCCCGTACAGGGTGCAGCGCGCGTCGGTGGGCTGGGCGTCGACGGTGCGCTCGTACTCCCACGGCGCGTACTGCCGCATCATGTCGAGCGTGCGCGCGAGGTGCCCGGCCGGGCCTGGACGGTCGTCCCAGACGTCGAACGGACCGCCCGGCACCGCCTCCCAGAGCAGGATGTCGCAGGCCCCGGTGTTGGTGTAGCCCGGCATGAAGAACAGCTCCCCGACGCCGGGCGTCGCGGTGATCCGCACATGCGGCTCGGGGTGGTCGGGCCACGCCGTCATCCCGTGCACGTAGATGCACGACAGCTTCCGTTGCGGACGGTCATAGGGCGAACGGCTGGCGTCGCGGTCGAACAGCTCCACCAGCTCGCCCTTGCCCGCCGCGATGAGCGTCAGGTCGTACAGCGCGCTGAGCCCTTCCAGGTCGGACGTCATCACGCTGTGGTAGATGACGTTGCCGCCGCGCTCCTCGAACAACTCCAGCCAGCCGGACATCTTGACCCGCTGGTCGACGGACTGCGCGTAGCGGTCCCAGCGGCCCAGCGTCTGGAACGCGCGGGTGCCCGGGGGCGCCGCCACCGTGACCCGCTGCGCAACGATCTCCGGAGCCCGGTCCTCCCACAGGTTCAGCCCGCGGTCGCGCTCGATCTGCAACTGCGGCCAGAAGATGCACTGCGTCGACATGATCCGCCCGTTCCGGATCTCGTCCGGCGTCCGCGCCGACATGACCGTGACCTCGTAGCCCGCCGACTGGAGGCTGAGGGCCAGCTGCAGGCCGGCCTGCCCCGCTCCGACGATCAGGATCCTTCGCAAAGCTTCCTCCTTGTGCGGGGCGGTCGACGGCCCCGTCAGGGGGCCGGGTTCACCGGGCCGCCAAGGTCCCGCGGCCCGAGGTCGTGTCGAGCGTGTGGCCGAGCGTCGTCGTCAGCGTCCGCACGACCGAGCGCCGGTCGCGGGCGTCGCACGCGACGATCGGGACGTCCGCGTCCAGCCGCAGCGCCTCCGCGACCTGCTCCAGCCGATGGGTCTGCTGCCCGTCGAACAGGTTCACCGCCACGATGAACGGCACGTCGGAGTCGTTCTCGAAGTAGTTGACGGCCGCGAACGACACGTCCAGCCGGCGCGTGTCCACCAGGACCAGCGCGCCGCTCGCGCCGCGGCACAGGTCGTCCCACATCGGCCAGAACCGCGGCTGGCCCGGCGTGCCGAACAGGTACAGCACCAGGTCGGAGGCCAGGGTGACGCGGCCGAAGTCCATCGCGACGGTCGTGGTCGTCTTGCCGCCGGAGTCCGAGAGCGGGTCGACCGTCCTGGCCGCCTGCGTCATCCACGCCTCGGTGTTCACCGCCGGGATCTCCGAGATGGCCTCCACCAGCGTCGTCTTGCCGACGCCGAACCCGCCCGCGACGACGATCTTGACCGAGGTGCGGGGCGCGGCCGGCCGCCCGCCGGGGGCGCCGCGCCAGGGTTCCGGCCCCGGCCCCTGGTCAGGCGAGCTCGCGTAGACCATCGATCACTCTCTCCAGGACGTGCGGGTCGTACGGCGAGGCGCCCTCCGCGGCGATCACGATCCGGTCGCCGGCGGCCAGGTCGGCGAGCAGGACGCGGGTGACCCCGAGCGACACCCCGCAGTGGGCGGACAGTTCGGCGACCGACTCGCTCGCGGCGTGCGCCCGCTCGTACAACTTCCTGGCCTCCGGCAGCAGCCGCTCGGCGAACGCCGCGTCGTAGCCGGCGCCGGACACCACGGTGTGCACGAACAGGTGCCGCCGGCCCCGGGTCCGCCCGCCGGTCAGCACGTACGGCCGCACCCACGGGTTGGCCGTCATGGTCCACCTCCCGGCAGGCCCGGCGCCGCCGCGGCGGCGGTCACGGCGGCGGTGCTCACGGCATCGCCTGCTCGGACATGCGACGCAGGTCGTCGCGCATCTGCGGGGTGAGGACGTGCCCCGCCCCGTGCACGAACTTCGTCATCTCGTGGGCGACCGCGCCGAGGTTCGCGCCCTCCCCGACCAGCACCACCAGCCCGGCGAGCTGCCCGATGCCCATGAACAGCAGGTGGCCGGACCCGAACTTCAGCATGACCTGGTCGCAGCCGCCGGCGCCGACGTGCTTGGCGATGTTGTTGCCCAGGCTGATCATCCCGCTGGTCAGCGCGGCCATCGGGTCGACGAACTCCGACGGCATCGGGGCCGACTCGACGAGCGCCAGCCCGTCCGACGACACGATCAGCGCGAACGTCACGCCGGGGGTGGACGTGGCGAACTGCCGGAGCAGCCAGCCGAAGTCCTGGGGGCCGGTCGGCCCCGTGGAGGCGATGCTCACTGCCGTCCTTCCTCGCGGTCGTGCACATCGGTCCCGCCCGTCGCGCCGGTTCCGCCGGCCCCCGCGGCGGGGTCGCGGGTGGGCAGGCGGGTTCCCGCCGTGAAGGCGTCCAGGTCGGCCGCGAACGACGACCCGGACCCGGAATCGTCCGCGGACGGCGCGTCCGCCGGCTCGGGCGCGGCGGGCGGCACGGGCGAGGCGACAGGGCGCAGGCTCGTCCGCTCCCGGCGCGGCAGGCCGCCGAGATCGGGTTCGGTCCGGGGCTCCCGGACGGGCGCCGCCGCCGTCCTGGCGGGGGCCGCGGGCGCGGCCGGACGCTCCGCCCGGTGCGCCATGGCGAGGTGCGCCATCCCCGGGACCCCCTCGGCGACCCCGGCGGCGCGCGGCTCGCCCGCCGGGATCTCGCAGAGCAGGGACGGCGGGATCGTCACCATGGCGACCGTCCCGCCCGTCCGCCCCGCGAGACGCACGCCGATCCCGTGCCTACGGGCCAGCCGGTGCACCACGGGGAAGCCCGTCTGCCGGGACGTCTCCTCCGTCATCGGCGGCACCGGCCCGGCCAGCGCCGCGTTGAGGCCGTCCAGCTGCGCGGGGGTCATGCCGATGCCCGCGTCCTCGATGCGGAGCATCACGGCGCCGTTGTCGAGCAGGTGCGCGCTCACGGTCACCCGCGCCGGCGAGTACCGGGTCGCGTTGTCCAGCAGCGCCGCGACCAGGGACGCCAGATCCTCCGCCGCGTACGCCGGGACCGCGAGCTCCACCACGCGCAGGATCGACACGTGCCGGTACTGCTCGATGGACGACTCGGCCATCCGGACGACGTCGAGCAGCGACGTGTCGGCCCCGGACGCCTCCTCGCCGTCCCGGCCGGCGAGCACCCGCAGATCGCGCGCGGCCCGCCGCATTCGCGTCACTCCATGGTCGATCTCGTAGAGGGCTTCGAGCCGGTCCGGGTCCTCCTCCTGCCGCTCCAGCAGGTCCATCGCCGGGCGCATCTTCTCCGCCAGGACGAGGAACTGCAGGCAGAAGCGTTCGCACAGCTCCGGCCACACGTCCGCGTCGCTCACCCGGCCCGGCCCGGCCGCTCCCGGAACCGGCGCCTGCTCAGCGTGCCGGGCGGGGACGCCCCTGGGGTGCTGAACCGGCTGCTGGATCGGCGGCTGTTGCACCGGCTGCTGTTGCACCGGTGCCCGGCCGTGCGCCTGGACCGGCACCTGGACGGGCTGGTGGACGCGCTCCTGCGCGGGCGGCCGCTGCGGGGCCGGCGGCTGGTGCGGGGCCGGCCGTGCGCTCCTCCACCACCTCACCGGCGAACCCCGGCGTCCGCCGCCGGCAGTTGCGCGCCGCGGGTCACCCGGCGTTTCGTCACAGCAGCCTTCTCCACCTGAATTCGGCACCGGACATCGCGGCAGCGGCGACGCGGGCGCTTCGACCGCGGCCCGCCGCCCACTGCCGGAAAGAGCACAGGTAAGACTGGCACACGGAGAGTCAACGATCAACGCATACGGCCCGACATGACCTCCATGTTCCCCAAACGCGCACATGGGTCTTTTGTCGCCGTCCCGCGGATCACCGATCGGCGGCGGCGCGCCGGAGCGCCCCAAGGCCCCGCGCGATCGGCGGCTGCCGCTCGCTGCCGCGCCGGACGCAGGCGACGAGGCGCCGCTTCGGGACCACGTCCCCGCGCAGCGGGACCCGGACGGCCTCGTCCTCCGGCGGCAGCGGCGCTAGCCGGGGCACGAGCGCGACGCCGAAGCCGTGCGCGACCAGCGACGACACCGCGAACCACTCGTTCGCCTCGTGCGCGACGCGCGGGGCGAACCCGGCGGCGGCGCAGGCGGCGAGAAGCAACTGGTGCTGGTCGCGCCGGGCGGGATACCCGATCCACGCCTCCCCCGCCGCGTCGGCGAGCCGGGCCGCCGCGCGCCGCGCGAGGGGGTGCCCGGCCGGCACCAGCAGGTCCTGCGGCTCGTCCAGCAGGGTCGTCCGGGTGAACCGCGCGTCGTCCGGCCCGGGGACCTCCTCGCTCGGGATCACCACGGCGATGTCGGCGCGGTGCGACAGGAGCAGGTGCGCGGCGTCCTCGCTCTCCTGCTCGGACATGTGGACGGCCAGCCCGGGGTGCTCGGCGCGCAACCGCGCCGCCGCGGGCGCGACGAGCACCGCCAGCGCGCTGGACACGCTGCAGAACCGCACCTGGCCGGACGTCCCGGACCGGTGCTCGGCGAGGTCGGCGCGGGCCCGCTCCCACTGCGCGGACAGGACGTCGGCGTGCCGCAGCACGGTGCGCGCCGCCGGGGTGAGCCGCACCCGGCGCCCCTGCGCCTCCAGGAGTTCGACACCGAGGTCGCGCGCGAGCTGCTTGAGCTGCTGCGACACCGTGGACGGCGTCAGGTGCAGCGCCTCGGCGGCGGCGGTCACGGTGCCGCGCTCGCGCAGCACGCGCAGGGTCTGCAACCGATGGTCGATCATTCGGCCATTCAACATGGTTCCGCGCGGAAACTTTCGATTGACCCGCACGATCGCGGTGATCAAAGACTGGCCGTATGACCTGCGAAACCGAGCGCCGTCCCGTCCCCGCCCCGCTGCTCGTCCTGGGCAGCGTGGTCTCGATCCAGGCCGGTCAGGCCTGCGGGAAGGGGATGTTCGCGATCGCCGGCACCGCGGGGGTGGTCGTCCTGCGGCTGGGGTTCGCGGCGGCCGTCCTGCTCCTGCTGCGGCGCCCGCCGTTCCCGCGCGGCTCGCTCGGGCTGACCATCGCCCTGGGCGCGGCGATCGCCGGGATGCACCTCATCTACCCGGCCATGCAGCGGCTGCCGGTGGGCGTCGCGTCGGCGTTCCAGTTCCTCGGTCCGCTCACGCTCGCGCTGGTCAAGGCACGGCGGCCGGTGGACCTGCTGTGGGCGGCGCTCGCCGGGACCGGGGTCTTCCTGATGGACGGCCCGGGCGGCGCGCCAGTCTCGGCGTCCGGCATCGCCCTGGCGGTCGGGTCGGGCGCGTGCATGGCGGCCTACCTCGTCCTCAACAAGCGCGCCGGCGCGGAACCGGGGTCACCGCTGGCCTGGGGAGTGGCCGTCGCGGCGCTGATCGTCCTGCCTCTCGCCCCGTCCGCCGGCGGCACGCTCGCGCATCCCGGCGTCCTCGCCGCGGGACTCGGCCTCGCCGTGCTGTCGGCCGTCCTGCCGTGGTCGCTCGACCAGGCCGCGCTGCGCCGGATGCCCGAGCGCACGGTCGCCGTCATGGTCAGCCTCGAACCCGCCGCCGGCGCGGTCGCCGGCCTCGTCCTGCTCGGCGAGCACCTCGCCTGGACGCAGTGGCTCGCGATCGCCTGCGTCTCCGCCGCTTCCGCCGGCGCCGCCGGCGCCGCCCGGAGCCGGAGCGTCAGGGGCGCGGATCCAGGCGCATGCCGAAGAACTTCGTCTGCGGACCGTCGTCCAGAAGCTGGAAGCCCATGTGGGCGTAGAAGCCCAGGGCGTTCGTGTTGCGGGCGTTGACACCGAGGTGGACGCCGGGCACTCCGCGGTCGCGGAGGGCCTCGGTGACGGTCGTGATCAGTCGCCGCCCGTTTCCGCCGCCCTGCGCCTCGGGCAGCAGGTCCACGTGGAGGTGGGCGGGGTAGCGGCCGGTGAGGTCCGGCGAGGTGCGGGGCGGGTCGTCGACGTAGGCGCGCAGCCACGCGTCGGGACTGCCGGGCTCGGCGGGACGGTCCGCCACCCGTGCGCGCACGGGCGGCCACCAGGTGCGGTCGAGTTCGCGTTCGAAGGACACGGTGTCGGCGACGGCGAGGACGTAGCCGACCGGCGGCGATCCCGCCGGGGCGAGGACCCAGGCGAGGTCGGGCGAGCGGGCAAGGTAGGGCCCGACGAAGACGTCACCGAGCAGCCGGGGGTCGGCCACCAGGCCGGTCGCGTCCCGGCCGAGGGCCGCGGTCCGCAGGCAGATGTCGTAGATCCGGCGGACCTCGTCCGGGTCGCCGGCGCGGGCCGGGCGGACGGGCAGCGGTGCGGTGCGGGGACCGGCGGTCATCGGGGGCCTCCCGGGAGCGGAGCGGGCGACGCCCGGCCGACCTCCCCCACCGGCCGGGCCCTCCCGACCCTAACACCAAAACCGATCAATGATCGCTTTTCGAAGTCGCTTCGGTCCTGGTGTGGAGGACTTCGCGTGCCTGCTCGGCGGAGCGGGTCAGGCTCTCACTGACGTAGTCGAGGAAGCGGGCGGCGGCCTCCAGACGGGCGGCGGCGGGAGTGCCGGGGCCGAGGACGGTGACGCCCTGCCGTGCGGCCTCGGTGACCTGGACGAGGGCCTGAGCGCTGGCGATCAGCGACTGGTACCAGACGTCGTCGTCGACGACGTAGCGCTCGCGGCGGTTCTCACCGCGTTCCCGGCGGACGAGGCCCTGCTCCTCCAGGAACGTGATCGCCTTGGAGACCGACGCCGGGCTGACCTGGAGGTGCCGCGCGAGTTCCGACGCGGTGAGGCTGCCGGAGTCGGTGGTGTAGAGGCAGGCCATCACCCGGGCCATCATCTTCGGCGTGCCCGAGGCCATGAAGACGGTGGTGAACGTCTCCTCGAACTCGCGCACGGCCTCGGGGTCGCGCCCGTCGACCTGCGGAACCGCCTCCGCCCCCCGGGGCGCGGCCTGCCTGCGCCGGTGGGCGCGGCGTTCGGTGGCGCGGTGGGCCAGGTCGGCGCGGTAGCCGGTGGGGCCGCCGTTGCGCATCACCTCGCGGGTGATCGTGGAGGTGGGACGGTCGAGCCGCCGGGCGATCTCGGCGTAGGCGAGGCCGTCGGCCAGCCCCAGCGCGATCTGCTGGCGGTCCTGCTGGGTGAGCCTGCCTCCGGGCATCGCGATCTCCTTCTTGTTCCTCTGGCGCCTCCAGCTTAGCGTTCACTCTCCATCCAATGCAACGAGCACGGTCGTCGACGTTGCATTACCTTCAGAACCGTTGCAATGATTTTCTAGTATCCACCTGCGGAGATGCACTTAAAGTGCAACGAACTAGTTGCCGAACCCTTGAATGCAACGTAGCTTTTGCGTTGTCGGAAACAGCAGCCCGCAAGGAGAAACACGATGAACACCTTCCAGACCCCCGCCCCCATCACCGCCGCCTTCGACGTCCCCGCCGGCCGGATCCAGGTCATCGCCGCCGACCGCACCGACACCGTGGTCGAGGTCCGGCCCGCCAACGCCGGCAAGGGCCGCGACACCAAGGCCGCCGAGCAGGCCACCGTCGAGTTCACCGACGGTGTCCTGCACGTCCGGGCCGCGACCGGCCACCAGCACCTCGGCGGGTCCGGGGCCATCGAGGTCACCGTCCAACTCCCCGCCGGCTCCGGCGTCCAGGCCAACGCCTCCGCCACCGAGTTCCGCGCCGTCGGACGCCTCGGCGACGTCGCCTTCGACGGCGCCTACCACCACATCAAGATCGACGAAGCCACCGGCGTGCAGCTCACCGCCACCGACGGCGACATCGAAGTCGGCCACCTCACCGGCCCCGCGGACATCAGCACCGCACGCGGCGACATCCGCATCAACCACACCACCGGCGGCACCGTCGTGCTGCGCACCCAGTCCGGCGACATCACCGTCGCCGCCGCCCCCGGCGTCTCAGCCTCCCTGGACGCCGGCACCGCCCACGGCCGCATCACCAACACCCTCAAGAACAACGGCACCACCGACCTGACCATCAACGCCACCACCACCAACGGCGACATCACCGCCCGCAGCCTCTAACCCGCCACACACCCCGCCTCCGAGGAGCGCCCCCATGACGAACCTGGCCATCCAAGCGACCGGGCTGCGCAAGTCCTACCGCGACAAGACCGGCGAGAAGGTCGTGCTCGACGGCATCGACCTGGCCGTCCCCGAAGGAACGATCTTCTCCCTGCTCGGCCCCAACGGCGCCGGCAAGACCACCACCGTCCAGATCCTGTCCACCCTGATCGCCGCCGACGGCGGCGAGGTCCAGGTCGCCGGACACGACCTGAACCGCCGGCCGGACGAGGTGCGCGGCGCGATCGGCGTCACCGGCCAGTACTCGGCGGTCGACAAGCTGCTCACCGGCGAGGAGAACCTGCTCCTGATGGCCGACCTGAAGCACATGCCCAAGGGGGAGGGCAGGCGCAAGGCGAAGGAACTGCTCGAGCGGTTCGACCTCGTGGAGGCGGCCGGCAAGCCCGCCTCCACCTACTCCGGCGGCATGCAGCGCCGCCTGGACCTGGCGATGACCCTGGTCGGCGACCCGCGCCTGATCTTCCTGGACGAGCCCACCACCGGCCTGGACCCGCGCAGCCGCCGCGCCATGTGGCAGATCGTCCGGGAACTCGTCGCCGGCGGCGTCACCATCTTCCTCACCACCCAGTACCTGGAGGAAGCCGACCATCTCGCCGACCGGATCGCCGTCCTGGACCACGGGCGCCTGATCGCCGAGGGCACCGCCGACGAGCTCAAGCGGCTCATCCCCGGCGGCCACGTCTCGCTGCGGTTCACCGACGACGACGCGCTCAACGGCGCGCTGGGCGCACTCGGCCGCGGCTTCATCGACCCCGCCGACGACGACCGCCTCACCCTCCAGGTCCCCTCCGACGGCGGCGTCGCCTCACTCCGCGAGCTGCTCACGATCCTGGACGCCGCCGGCATCGAACCGGCCGACCTCAGCGTCCACACCCCCGACCTCGACGACGTCTTCCTCACCCTCACCGGCCAGAACACCGACCAGCAGGACGCCCAGAAGCAGGAGGCCACCCGATGAGCACCCTCACCCTCGCCATGCGCGACTCGGCCACGATGACCCGCCGCCAGCTCAAGCGCCTGCTCCGCTACCCCTCCATGACGGTCCAGCTGATCATCACGCCCGTCATCCTGCTGCTGCTGTTCGTCTACGTCCTCGGCGGCACCCTGGGCAACGGCCTGGGCAACGGCTCCGGCGGGGGCCGCGACGCCTACATCAACTACATCGTCCCCGGCATCCTGCTCATGGCCGCCGCCACCGCCGCCACCGGAACCGCCGTCATGGTCGCCACCGACATGACCGAAGGCATCGTCGCCCGCTTCCGCACCATGCGGATCTCCCGGGCCTCGGTCCTGACCGGCCACGTCGTCGGCAGCGTCATCCAGCAGCTGCTCGGCATGGCCGTCGTCATCGCCATCGCGCTGGCGATCGGCTTCCGCCCCAACGCCACCGCACTCGAGTGGCTCGCCGCCGCCGGCCTGCTCACCCTGTTCATCATCGCCGTCACCTGGCTCGCGGTCGCCCTCGGCCTGCGGTCCCCGACCCCCGAGTCCGCCAGCAACGCGCCGATGCCCCTGATCCTGCTGCCGTTTCTGGGCAGCGGCTTCGTCCCCACCGACTCGATGCCCACCGCCATCCGCTGGTTCGCCGACTACCAGCCCTTCACCCCGATCATGGAAACCGTCCGCGGCCTCCTGCTCGGCACCCACATCGGCAACGACGCCGCCATCGCCACCGCCTGGTGCGCCGGCATCGCCGTCCTGTCCTACCTGTGGGCCAAGCGCACCTACAACAAAGCCTGACCACCCCGACCCACCCGTCAGGGCCGCCAGACCACCAGGTCTGACGGCCCTGAACCTTTTCCGCCTGTTTGATCAGGGGGCGGCGGGCAGTTATCCGCGAATGGGACGCATCGGGAACGGACGCCGGGTGAGCGCCGGTGACCTCTGAGCGGATGACGGCGGCGCGCGGCGGGCAACGGGCCGGAGGGCATCGCAAGGCGCTGACGGCGCTCGTGCTGGCGGACGTCGCGTTCGCCTACCAGCAGACCGCCGTCGTGCCGGTGATCCCGGTGATCGAGAAGGAGATCGGCGTCCCGCAGGCGTGGGGCGCCTGGCTGCTCAGCGGGTACCTGCTGGTCGCGACGGTCGCGGCCCCCGTCCTCGGACGGCTCGCCGACCGGCGCGGGCGGCGCGCCATGCTGCTGGTCGGGCTCGGGTTCTTCCTCGCCGGGTCGATCGCGGCGGCCGCCGCGCCGTCGCCGGTCGTGCTGATCGCGGCGCGGGCGGTGCAGGGCATCGGCGGCGCGGTGTTCCCGCTGTCGCTGTCGATCGTCCGCGAGGAGTTCCCCGGCGACCGGGTCGGGTCCGCCACCGGGGTGCTGACCGGCGCGTTCGGCATCGGGACGGCGCTGGGCTTCGCGACGGCGGGCGCGCTGACCGAGGCGGTGTCGTGGCATCTGGTGTTCGCGGTCGGCGCGGCGGTCGTGGCGCTGGCGCTGCCCCTGGTGGTGCGGTGGGTGCCGTCCAGGCCCGGCCCGTCGCGCGGGGCGCTGGACGTGCCGGGCGCGCTGCTGCTCAGCGCGGTCCTGGCGCTGATCCTGGTCGGCCTGACGCTGCTGCCGCAGTCGAAGGGGGCGACCTGGGCGGTGCCGGCCGGGCTGATCGCGGCGGGGCTGGCGGCGGGCGCGTTCTGGTTCCGCCGCGAGGGACGGGTGGCCGAGCCGCTGATCGACCTGCGGACGCTCCGGTCGCCGGCGCAGGTGTGGACGAACGGGGTCACGGTCGCGATCGGCTACGCCCTGTTCGGGACGTTCTACCTGGTGCCGCAGTTCGTCGGGAACGGCACCGAGGGCTTCGGCGCGGGCACCGCGACGGTGGGGCTCTACCTGCTGCCGCTGGCGATCGGGCAGATCCTCGGCGGGCCGGCCGCGAAGCGGCTGCAGAAGGGCGGGACGCCGCGCCGTCCGCTGGCGGCGGGGATGGCGTTGCTCGCCGCGGGGACGGCGGCGTGCGGTGCGATCGGCGGGTCGTCGCGCCCGGCGTTCCTGGCGGCGGCGTTCGTGATCGGCTGCGGCGCCGGCCTCACGATCAGCGCCAGCGGCACGCTGGTCAACGTCAAGGCGGACAAGGAGCACGCCGGCGTCTCGACGTCGGTGAACAGCACCGTCCGGCGGATCGGCGGCAGCGTCGGCGGCCAGGCCAGCGCCGCGATCATCATCCTGGTCGGCACGGGGCGCGCCGGATGGTCGGCGGCGTTCGGCCTGGCCGCACTGTTCGCGCTGGTCGGCGTCCCGTTCGCGGCCCGCGTCCCGCTGGGCGGCGGCCCGGTGACCGATCCGCACGACGGTCACTACTGACGGCCGGCGGCGGCAAGATGGCGTCATGACCTCCCCTCGCTTCGGCGCCCACATCACGATCAGCGGACTCGGCCTGACACTGCGCGAGTGGACCGACGACGACCTTCCGGCCATGGCGGAGCTGTTCGACGACCCGGACGTCGCGCGGTTCACCCCGCTGCGCTCCCCGTTCGACCTGGAGGCCGCCCGCGCCTATCTCGACGCGGCCCGGCAGGCGCGCGCCGAGGACCGGAAGATCCAGCTGGCGATCACCAGCGACGGGCGCGCGCCCCAGGGCGAGATCCTCCTCTTCCGCTGCGTCCCGGACGATCCCGCCCACCGGTTCGGCGGACCGGCCGCCGAACTGGGGTACGCCATCGGCCTGCGGCACCGCCGCCAGGGCCTGGCGTCCCGGGCCGTCCGGCTCGCCGCCGAACACGCCCGCGAGACGCTCGGCTTCAGCACCGTGGTGCTGCGGATCGATCCCGACAACACCGGAAGCGAACGGGTCGCGAAGGCGAGCGGCTTCGAGTTGACGGAGCTGGCTCCGCTGAGCCGGGGGGCCGTCCGGGACAGGCTGCGGACCTGGCGGCACGTCCCCGGAGACGCCGGGTAAAGCAATCGTGTGGGCGGGGCGGGGCGCGTGGCCGCGCACGTGCTCGGCACTAGGGTGACGGTTCAGCACGATGCGGTCACTGTGAGTGATCAACCGTCCGCCTTTCCGATCCTGCCGAGGCCCCCTTGCTGCTGTTGCTCGCCGCGTACTGCGCGGCCGCGGCGGCGGCGCCGGTACTCGTGCGGGTCTTCGGGCGCACCGCGTTCGCGCCGCTGGCGGCGGTGCTCGCCGCGGCGGCCGGGTGGGCGGCCTGGCCGTGGCTGGACGGCGGCGCCCCGCGCACCCAGTCGTGGTCGTGGATCCCCGGGCTCGGCCTGCACCTGTACATGCGCTCCGACCCGCTGACCTGGATGATGATGGTCATCGTCGGCGGCGTCGGGGCGCTGATCGTGCTGTACTGCGGCCGCTACTTCGGCGGGTCGGAGCCGAAGCTGCCCGCGTTCGCCGGCGAGCTGGTCGGGTTCGCCGCCGCGATGCTGGGCCTGATCATGTCGGACGACCTCGTCCTGCTCTACGTGTTCTGGGAGCTGACGACGGTCCTGTCGTACCTGCTGATCGGGTACGACGCGGAGCGCGGCATCGCGCGGCGGGCCGCGACGCAGGCGATCGTGATCACCACGTTCGGCGGGCTGGCGATGCTGGTCGGGCTCGTCCTGCTGGGGCAGGCGGCGGGCACCCACCGGCTGTCGGCGATCGTCGCGGCGCCACCCGGCGGGGGCGCGGTCACGGCGGCGGTGGTGCTGATCCTGGTGGGGGCGCTGTCGAAGTCGGCGCTCGTCCCGTTCGGGCTCTGGCTGCCGGGGGCGATGGCGGCGCCGACGCCGGTCAGCGCGTTCCTGCACGCCGCCGCGATGGTGAAGGCGGGCGTGTTCCTGGTGGCGCGGCTGGCGCCGGCGTTCGCCGGCACGGCCGGGTGGCGGCCGATCGTGCTGAGCTGCGGCGTCGCGACGATGCTGCTGGCCGGATGGCGGGCGCTGCGCGAGCACGACCTGAAGCTGTTGCTCGCCTACGGGACGGTCAGCCAGCTCGGGTTCATGGTCGTGCTGCTCGGGACCGGGAACCGGGTCGCGGCGCTGGCGGGCTTCACGGTGCTGCTGGCGCACGCGCTGTTCAAGTCGGCGCTGTTCCTGGCGGTCGGGGTCGTCGACCATTCCACCGGCACGCGCGACCTGCGGAAACTGTCGGGTCTCGGACGCAGCACGCCGGTGCTGTACGGGGCGGCGATCGCGGCGGCGGCGTCGATGGCGGGCGTTCCCGCGACGCTCGGGTTCGCCGGCAAGGAGGCCGCCTACGAGGCGTTCCTCGGCGGCGACGCCGCGCTCGTTGCGCTGGTCGCGGTGGGGTCGGCGCTGACCGCCGGCTACAGCCTGCGGTTCCTGTGGGGCGCGTTCGCGCGCAAGGAGGGCGTCGAGCCGCGCGAGGTGCACCGCCCCGGGGTGCTGCTGCTCGCGCCGGTGGTGCTGCTCGCGGCGGCGGGCGTGGTCGTGGGGCTGCTCGCCGCCAAGCTGGACGCGCCGATCGGACGGGAGGCCGCGCCCTACCCCGTCAAAGGCCACGGCACCTACCACCTGTCGGCATGGCACGGATTCGGGCTTCCGCTGCTGCTCACCGCGGTGTCGCTCGCCCTGGGCGCGGGGCTGTTCGCGGCGGGACGGCTCATCGCGCGCGTCCCGCGGCTGTTCGAGCCGGAGGACGTCTACCTGCGCCTCATGCACGGGCTCAACACGTTCGCGTTGCAGCTCACCGGGACCGTGCAGCGCGGGTCGCTGCCCGACTACCTGCTGATCATCCTGCTGGCCGCCGTCGGGCTCGCCGGCGGTTCCGTGCTGTGGGGGCTGCCGTGGCCGGACCCGCTCGGCGGCCGCGTCTGGGACAGTCCCGCACAGGGACTGGTGGCGCTGCTGACCGTGGCCGCGGCTGCTGCGGCGATCCGGGCCCGCGACCGGGGCAAGACGGTGGTGCTGTCCGGCGCGTCCGGGTTCGGGGTCTCGACGCTGTTCGTCCTGCAAGGCGCGCCCGACCTGGCGCTGACGCAGTTCCTCGTCGAGACCGCGAGCCTGATCGTCTTCGTGCTGGTGCTGCGGCGGCTGCCCGCCCGGTTCTCGACCCGGTCCCCGGCGCAGCGCGGCGTCCACCTGGCGGTCGGGGCGCTGGCCGGGCTGACCGCGGCCGTCGTCACGCTGCTCGCGGCCCGGTCCCGCAACGCCGCGCCGATCTCCGGGGCCTACCCGCACGCCGCCAAGGAGGCCGGCGGGAGCAACATCGTCGCGACCGTGCTGGTGGACCTGCGCGCCTGGGACACCCTCGGCGAGAGCGTGGTGATCGTGCTCGCCGCCCTCGGCGTGGCCAGCATGGTGTTCGCGCGGCGGCCGGTGTCGGCGCCGCCCGCCCCCGACGAGGACTCCGAGGTGTGGGCCGTCCGGGAGGTCACCGCGCTGGACGCCGACACCGAACCGGACCGCTGGCTCGCCGCCGGCTCCACGCTCGCCGCCGAGCGGCGCTCCATCGTGTTCGAGGTCGTCGCCCGGACGATCTTCCACACCGTCCTGCTGTACTCGCTGTTCCTGCTGTTCACCGCGCATTCCGCGCCGGGCGGCGGGTTCTCGGGCGGCATCGTCGCGGGGCTCGCCCTCGCCGTCCGCTACCTGGCCGGCGGCCCGTTCGAGGTGTGGGAGGCGGCGCCGGTGTCGGCGGGCGCGCTGCTCGGCGCGGGCGTCGTCGTCACGGCGGGAACGGCGCTCGGCGGGCTGGCCTGGGGCGGTGCCGTGCTGCAGAGCGCCTCGGTGGACGCGCACCTGCCGCTGCTCGGCCACGTCCACTTCGTCACGTCGCTGCTGTTCGAGATCGGCGTCTACCTGATCGTCGTCGGGCTGGTGCTGACCGTGCTGAACGTGCTCGGCGCCGAGATCGACCGGCAGACCGGGGCGGACCTGGCCGGCGGCGGGGCGCCCGGATGACCCCGTCGCTGGTGCTGGCCGCGACCGGCGGGACGCTCGTCGCCGCCGGGGTCGTGCTGCTGCTGGAGCGCAGCCTGTCCCGGCTGGTCGTCGGCGTGCTCGTGCTGAGCAACGGGGTCAACCTGCTGATCCTGACCGGCGGCGGCCCGGCCGGCCGCGCGCCGATCCTCGCCGCGCACGAGCCGGAGGAGCGGCCCGGCCGGCCGCTCAGCGACCCGCTGCCGCAGGCGATGATCCTCACCGCGATCGTCATCTCGCTCGCGTCGGCCGCGTTCGTGCTGGCCATCGCCTACCGCAGCGGCCGGCTGAGCGGCGACGACGAGGTCCGCGACGACATCGAGGACATGCGGGTGCGCCGCGAGAGCGAGGACGACGTGCGGCTCCGCACCGAGCGCGAGCGGCGCGCCGTCGCCGACCCGTCCGAGCTGGGCGCCCGCGAGGAGCCCGACAGCGACTTCCCCGGCGGCGTCCCCCGCGACGGGCGTCATGGACGGCCCGGACGGCCCCGGCGGGACGGACAGGGCCGGTGAACGCGCTGATCCCGCTGCCGGTGCTGCTGCCCGTGCTGGCCGCCGGCATCAAGATCATCATCGGCCCGCGGCACGCGCTGCTGAAACGCGCGATCAGCGTGGTCGCCCTGGGCGCCGTGCTCGGCATCGCCGTCGTCCTGCTGGTCCGGGCCGACCGGGACGGCCCGCAGGCCGTCCAGCTCGGCGGCTGGCCCGCCCCGGTCGGCATCACGCTGGTCGCCGACCGGCTGTCGGCGCTGATGCTGGTCGTGTCGTCGGCCGTCATCCTGTGCGTGCTGGTCTACGCGTTCGGCCAGGACGGCGCCGACCGCGACCGGGACACGCCGCTGTCGGTGTTCCACCCGACGTACCTGCTGCTCGCCGCCGGCGTCTGCGACGCGTTCCTCGCCGGCGACCTGTTCAACCTGTTCGTCGGCTTCGAGATGATGCTGATGGCCAGCTACGTGCTGGTGACGCTCGCCGGCACCATGGCCCGCGTCCGCGCCGGCACAACCTACATCGTCGTGGCGCTGCTGTCGTCGATGCTGTTCCTCGTCGCGATCGCCGTGCTGTACGCCGCGACGGGCACCGTCAACATGGCGCAGCTGTCCTTGCGGATCGCCGAGCTGCCCGCCCCCGTCTCCCGGATCGGCGAGGCGGCGCTGCTGACGGCGTTCGCCGCGAAGGCCGCGGTGTTCCCGCTGTCGATGTGGCTGCCGGACTCCTACCCGAGCGCGCCGACCCCCGTCACCGCCGTGTTCGCCGGCCTGCTCACCAAGATCGGCGTGTACGGGGTCATCCGCACCGAGACCGTGCTGTTCCCGGGCGGCCACCTGCACACGGTGCTGCTGGTGGCGGCGCTGCTCAGCATGCTCGTCGGGGTGCTGGGCGCGATGGTGCAGATCGACGTCCGACGGCTGCTGTCGTTCACGCTGGTCAGCCACATCGGCTACATGATCTTCGGGGTGGGGCTGGACTCGGCCGCCGGGCTCGCCGCGACCGTGTTCTACGTCCTGCACCACATCACCATCCAGACCACGCTGTTCCTCGTCGCCGGGCTGATCGACCGGCGCGGCGGCGGGACGTCCCTCGCCCGGCTCGGCGGGCTCGCGCGCACCGCGCCGCTCGTCGGCGTGCTGTTCTTCGTCCCGGCGATGAACCTCGGCGGGATCCCGCCGCTGTCGGGGTTCCTCGGCAAGCTCGGGCTGCTGCGCGCCGGGCTCGCGCAGGGCGGTCCGCTGGTGGACGCGCTCGTCGCGGGCGCCGTCGTCACCAGCCTGCTCACCCTGTACGCGCTGGTGAAGGTGTGGAACCAGGCGTTCTGGGGCGCCCCGCCGGACGACCTCCCGGGCGACCCGCCGGCCGCGCGGCTGCCGGTCGCGATGGTCGCCGGGAGCGCGGCGCTGGTCGTGCTCAGCCTCGCCTACACCGCCGGCGGCGGGCCGCTGTACGGGCTCTGCCAGCGGGCCGCCGCCGAACTGCTGGACCCGCAGGCCTACGTGCGGGCCGTGTTCCCTTCCGGAGGCGCCTCATGAGGGACTTCACCATCCGGGTCGGACGCCGCCGCGCGATCCGGCCGTCCGCCGTCGTCTGGCTGACCGTGGTGTGGATGCTGCTGTGGGACCGGCCGTCCGTGGCGAACATGCTGTCGGGGCTGGTCCTGTCGGTGGTGCTGCCGCTGGTGTTCCCGCTCCCGCCGGTCGGTCACCACCTGCGGCTGCGGCCCGCCGGGCTCGCCGTGTTCGGGCTGCTCGCCGCCGTCGACCTGCTGCACAGCGCGGGCCCGCTGGCCTGGCAGGCGGCCGGCGGGCGCGGCCGGGCCCGGCGGAACTCGGTGATCGGGGTGCCGCTGCGGACCCGCTCCGACCTGATCCTCGCCATCATGGCGATCTCGCTGTCGGCGACGCCGGGCAGGCTGGTGCTGGACGTCCGGCGCTCCGACGCGACGCTGTTCCTGCACGTCCTCGGCGCCGCCGACGACGCGGCGGTGGACAAGGCCCGGCGGGACGTCCTGGCGCTCGAACGCCGGACCGTCCGGGCCTTCGGCACCCGCGACGACCTGCGCGCCCTCGCGGAGGCCGCGTCATGACGGGGGCAGGGGCATGACGGTCGTGCTGGACGTCGTGACGGTGGTGCTGTTCCTGGCCGCCGCGTGCTCGCTCGCCCGGATCGTGCGGGGTCCGTCGATGCTCGACCGCGCCATGGCCCTGGACGTGCTGCTCGCCGTGATCATGGCGGGGCTCGGCACGGCCGCGGTCGCGGACGGCGACACCTGGGTGCTGCCGACGCTGCTGGCCCTGTCCCTGGTCGCCTTCGTGGGCTCGGTGGCGGTCGCCCGGTTCCTCACCCAGCACGTCCCCCTCCCGGACGAGCCGGACCAGGGGGCGGACGCGTGACCGCGGCGTTCACGGCGGCGTTCCTGCTGCTCGGCGCGGGCGCCTCGCTCAGCGCGGGGCTCGGCCTGCTGCGGCTGCCCGACCTGTTCACCCGCATGCACGCGGCGACGAAGTCGCAGGCCGTCGGGCTGCTGCTGGTGCTGGTGGGGGTCGGCATCCGGTTCCCGACCATCGAGGTCATCACCTCGCTGGTGCTGGTGGCGCTGCTGCAGATCATCACCGTCCCGGTCGCGGCGCACCTGGTCGGGCGCGCCGCCTACCGCACCGGCCGCGTCGACCGCGACCTGCTGCACGTCGACGAGCTGGAACGCGCCCTCGAATCGTCCGGCGACGACCCGCCGGGAACGGGCTGACGGGCCCGCCGGGCCTTCTTCGAAGAAACCGGAGCCCTCGGCCGCCTCGCCGCCGCCGACCATTCACGAAATGGTCATCTGATTCCGCTATCGCGACCACCCAGAGCGAAAAGCGAATGTGCTGCTCACGGCGGAATGGCGATCATTGTTCGGCCTGCCGAAAGAAGACATCCGAATACGGCCGAATTTGGCCCGACCGAAACCGCGCACGCGTTCGGCGGGGCACCGCGAGGCCCGTAGCGGCCGCCCCTCCCGCCGCGCGATAGGAGATCGTTCCAGGCGCCGGGACGCGGTGTGACACAGAAAATATTTAGCCGGTCAAACTGCTGGTCAGGCGACGCCCGAACCGTTTCGTTCCGTGCCCGCCGGGACGCGCCGGTGTTTGGCTCCGATCGCTCCGGCGAAACACCGCCGTGGATGTCCCACCCCCCATTCCCCGACCAGTGAAGGGAGCGTCCACGGGCATGGGCAAGAACACCGGACGCAGGATCCAGCACGCCGGCGAGTACGACGACGCCATCTACTGGGAGCGGGTCAAGCGGAACCTCGGCTGGCTCGGCGACACCGACGAGGAGGCGCGCGAGCGGCAACGCACGCTGCGCGACGCGACGGTCGGCGTCGCGGGCGCGGGCGGCATCGGCGGCTCGATGGTCGAACGCCTTGCGCGGCTCGGCGTGCTGCACCTCAAGGTCGCCGACCTCGACACCTTCGAGTACTCCAACATCAACCGCCAGCTCGGCGCGGGCGTCCGCACCGTGGGCCGCAACAAGGCCGAGGTGGTCGCGGAGTACGTGCACGACATGACCCCGGACGTCACGATCGACGTCTTCCCCGAGGGCATCACGCCCGAGTCGGCGCCCGAGTTCGTCCAGGGCTGCGACTACGTCCTCGACGAGATCGAACCCTACGAGTACCCGGCGCGGTACGCGCTGCACCGGGCGTTCCGCGACGCGCCGCAGGTGCGGTTCATGCTCACCGGCTACGTGTTCGGCAACCGGACCTTCCTCTGGAAGTGGACGCACGACTCGATGCCGATCGAGGAGTTCATCGGGCTGCCGGAGGACGCCGGGATGAACCCCGAGATCGCCGAGCACCTGATGGAGCGCCTCATCCCCGACAAGCCCGGCTACCCGGACGCGGCGATGCAGCGCCGCTGGCTGATCGACGAGCAGACCTGCCCGATCACCCCCGGCGCCCCGCCGATGTCGCAGGGCCTGATCCTGGAGCGGCTCATGCTCGGCATGACCGGGATCGAGGACCAGGCCGACAGCGCGCGGCTGCCCGCCGCGCCCGGCTACGCCATGGTCGACTCGCGCACCTGGACCGCCGCCATCGTCGAGGGGAAGGGATGAGCGGGTTCACCGGCCGGCACGTCCTGTCGCTCGCCCCGTTCGGCCGCGACGACCTGGAGACGCTGTTCGACGCCGCCGACCAGGCGGGCCGCGAGCTCGCCAAGGGCGAGGTGGAGCGGGACCTGCGCGGCAGGATCCTGATGTCGGCGTTCTTCGACAAGAGCACCCGCACCCGGCTCGCGCACGAGACCGCGATGCTGCGGCTCGGCGGGGGCGTCTCCGGGTTCGCCGACGCGGAGGTCACCCGCGCGTCCGGCAGCACGCAGGAGTCGTCCGCGGACGTGTTCCGGATGCTCGCACTGTACGGCGACGTCATCGTCACGCGGCATCCGGTCACCGGCGAGCCCGCGCGGGCGGCCGAGTCCGTCGACGGCGCGCTGATCATCAACGCGGGCGACGGCACCGGCGAGCACCCGACGCAGGCGCTCACCGACCTGTACACGATGCGGCAGCGGTTCGGCCGCATCGACGGGCTGCGCGTCGTGGTGGTCAACGACCTGCGGATGCGCTGCGTGAAGTCGCTGCTGCGCGGGCTGGCCAAGTACGACTGCGAGGTCGTCGGCGTGGCCGCGCCCGGCATGGACCTGGACCCGCTCGCCCGCGCGGAGTTCGAGGGCGCCGGCCGGACGATCCGGTTCCACGACGACCTCATCGGCGTGCTGCCGGAGGCGGACGTCGTGTACTCCTCCCCGACCGTCGCGGCCGAGCTGGACGCCGCGGACCGCGCGCGGCCGCCGGCGGGCGAGCTGCCCCTCACCGGCGACCTGCTGGCGGCGGTGGCGCCGCCGGAGCTGGCCGTCCTGCATCCCCTGCCCCGCAAGGGGGAACTGGCGACGGACGTGGACGGCACCCGGCACAACGCCTACTTCCAGCAGGCGGCCAACGGCGTCACCCTCCGGATGGCGCTGCTCAGGCTGATGCTGGGCAGTGGCTGAGACGCGGGTAGGCCGATGAGAGAGACCCGGTACGACGGGCGGCGGACGAGGGAGAGGGAAGGGGTGGCCGGATCGATGACCGGCGGTGACGAGACGGGCGGCGGGTTCGCGTGGCGGCCGCTGATCGCGGTCTGCTTCGGCTGGTTCATGGTGATCGTGGACGCCACGATCGTCAACGTGGCGCTGCCCCGGCTCGGCAAGGAGTTCGGCGCCTCGGTGTCCGGGCTGCAGTGGGTCGTCGACGGCTACACGGTGGTGTTCGCGGGGCTGCTGCTGTCGTCGGGCTGGCTCGGTGACCGGCTCGGCGGCAAGCGGGTGTTCCAGGCGGGCCTCGCGCTGTTCATCGTGGCGTCCGCGGCCTGCGGCTTCGCGCCGAGCCTGGCGTTCCTCGTCGGCGCGCGGGTGGTGCAGGGCGTGGGCGCGGCGCTGCTGGTGCCCTCGTCGCTGGCGCTGCTGCAGGGCAGCTACGGCGACCGGCGCACCCGCGCCCGCGCCATCGGCATCTGGGCGATGGTCGGCGGGTTCGCGTCCGGCTCGGGGCCGCTGCTCGGCGGGCTGCTCGCCGACGGCCTCGGCTGGCGCTGGATCTTCTTCGTCAACGTCCCCGTCGGCCTGGTGGGGATGCTGCTGACCGCGCGCTGGGTGCACACCGGCCGGCACGGGCGCGAGGGCGGGCGGCTGGACGTGCCGGGCCAGCTGACCAGCGCCGTCGCGCTGCTGGCGATCACCGCGTCGATGGTGCGGGCGGGCCGCTCCGGCTGGCTCGACCCGCTGGTCCTCGGCGGGTTCGCGCTGTTCGCCGTCGCGGCCGCGCTGTTCGTGGCGACCGAGGCGCGGGTGCGGGCGCCGATGCTGCCGCTGTCGCTGTTCCGCAGCCGCGAGCTGTCGGCGGCGACCGCGGTCGGCGGGCTGATGAACCTCGGGTTCTACGGCCAGCTGTTCGTGCTGACCCTGTACTTCCAGCAGATCCGCGACTACTCGCCGCTGATGACGGGGCTGGCGCTGCTGCCGCAGACCGGCGTCATCGCGTTCGGCTCCTGGCTCGGCGGGCGGGTGACCGCGCGCGGCGGCCCGCGGCTGCCGATGATCGTCGGGATGGCGACCGGCGCCGCCGGGTTCCTCGCCCTCACCGTCACCACCCGGACCGTCCCGTACGCCGAGCTGGTGGTGCCGATGATGGCGACCGGGTTCGGGATCTCCTTCACCATGCCCGCGGCGACCGCCGCCGTGGTGGAGGGCGCCCCGCCCGAGCGCACCGGCATCGCGTCCGGGACGCTCAACGCCGCCCGGCAGGTCGGCGGCGCCATCGGCATCGCGCTGCTCGGCGCGTTCGTCGCGGGCGGCACGGCCGATTTCGTCCCGGGCCTGCGCGTCGCGGTGGTCGTCGCCGGGGCCGCGTACGCGCTCGGCGCGCTGCTGGCGCTGTCGGTGCCGCGCCCCCGGCGCGAGGCCGCCGAGGAGACGGAGATGGCCGGGGCGCGCCGCTGACCGGCCCGCCCGGCCGACCCGGCCCGCCTGGCCTCGATCCACGAGTTCGTCCCCCAGCCTCACCAGGAAGGAAGGATCCGGTGCGGACGCTGCGCTCTGCCCGCATGTCCGACGTCACCTACGAGATACGGGGCCCGCTGCTGCGGCTGGCCCAGCAACTGGAACGCGACGGCGAGAAGGTCGTCAAGCTGAACATCGGGGACCCGGCCGCGTTCGGCGTCCCGGTCCCGCCGGAGGTGGTCGACGCGGCGCGCGCCGGCGTCGCCGACTCGACCGGCTACGGCGACGCGCAGGGCCTGCTCCCCGCGCGGGAGGCGATCGCGGCGGACTACGCGCGCAAGGGCCTGTCCGGCGTCACCCCGGCGGACGTCTTCCTCGGCAACGGCGTGTCGGAGCTGGTGTCGATGGCGCTGCAGGCCCTGCTCGACCCGGGCGACCAGGTGCTCGTCCCCGCGCCGGACTACCCGCTGTGGACGGCGGCGACGACGCTGGCGGGAGGCGAGCCCGTGCACTACCTGTGCGACGAGGGCGCGGGCTGGCAGCCGGACCTGGCCGACCTCAGCGCCAAGATCACCGACCGGACCCGGGCCGTGGTGATCATCAATCCGAACAACCCGACCGGCGCGGTGTGGCCGCGCGAGGCGCTGGAGCGCATCACCACCCTCGCGGGCGCGCACGGCCTGGTCGTCATGGCCGACGAGATCTACGACGAGATCCTCTACGACGGCGTCGTCCATGTGCCCGCCGCCACCCTCGCGCCCGACCTGCCCTGCCTCACCTTCGGCGGGCTGTCGAAGCGCTACCGGGTGCCGGGGTTCCGGTGCGGCTGGATGGCGATCTCCGGCCCGCGCACGCTGACCGCCGACTACGCCGAGGCGCTGGAGACGCTGGCGTGCCTGCGGCTGTGCCCGAACGTGGTGGCGCAGCACGCGGTGCCCGCCGCGCTGCGCGACACCGCGAGCATCCGCGCGCTCACCGCGCCCGGCGGCCGGCTGGCCGAGCAGCGCGACCGGTGCTGGGAGCTGCTGACCGCGATCCCCGGCGTGAGCTGCGTGAAGCCGCAGGGCTCCTTCTACGCCTTCCCCCGGCTGGACCCGCGCGTCCACCCGCTGGCCGACGACGGGCGGTTCGCCCTGGACCTGCTCCGCGAGGAGAAGGTGCTGATCGTCCAGGGCAGCGGGCTCGGCTGGCCGCGGCACGACCACTTCCGCATCGTGACGCTGCCGCCCGTCGGCGACCTCGGCGAGGCGGCCGCGCGGATCGCCCGCTTCCTGGAGCGGCGGCCGGCGCTCACCTCCTGACCCCCTTTCATCCCCATCCCCCGACCGACCAGAGGAGGACGCCCATGGACGGGCTACTGGTGCTCGCCGACGGCGAGACGTTCGAGGGCCGCGTGGACTCCCCCGCCACGGCCACCGGCGAGGTGGTCTTCAACACCGTCCACAGCGGCTACCAGGAAGTGATCACCGATCCGTCCTACGCGGGGCAGATCGTCTGCTTCACCTACCCGCACATCGGCAACTACGGCGTGACGCCGGCCGACGACCAGAGCGGCCGGCCGCGCTGCCGCGGCGTGATCGCCCGCGAGGTCACCGAACGGCCGAGCAACCGCCGCGCCGCCGAGGCGGTGCGGCCCTGGCTGGCCCGGCACGGCGTCCCGGTGCTGACCGGCATCGACACCCGGCGCCTCACCCGCCACCTGCGCGAGGCGGGATCGCTCTGCGGCGCGTTCGGGCCCGCCGACGAGCACGACGCGCTGCAGGCGGCGGCGCGCGCCGAACCGGGCACCGAGGGCGCCGACCTGGTGTCGGACGTCACCACCCGCGAGCCCTACCGGGTCGGCGACGGCCCGATGCGCGTCGTCGCCTACGACCTCGGGATCAAGCAGGACATGCTGCGCCGGCTCGGCCGCATCGCGACCGTGGACGTGGTGCCCGCGGGGACGCCCGCCGCCGACGTCCTCGCCCGGCGCCCCGACGGGGTGTTCCTGTCCAACGGACCCGGCGACCCGGCCGCCGTGGACGTCGACGTCGCCGGGCTGCTCGGCCGGGTCCCGGTCTTCGGCGTCTGCCTCGGCCACCAGCTGCTCGCCCGCGCACTCGGCGCGCGGACCTACAAGCTGCCGTTCGGGCACCACGGCGGCAACCATCCCGTCCGCCGGGTCTCGACCGGGCAGGTCGAGGTGACCAGCCAGAACCACAACTACGCCGTCTCCGCGGACGGCGTCTCCGGCGCCCGCACCACCCACGTCAACCTCAACGACGGCGTCGTGGAGGGCCTGGAGTGCCGCGACGCGCGCGCCTTCTCCGTCCAGTACCACCCCGAGGCGGCCCCCGGCCCGCACGACGCCGGCTACCTGTTCGAGGAGTTCCGCACGATGATGGAGCACGCCTGATGCCTCTGCGCGACGACCTGAAGAGCGTCCTGGTGATCGGTTCCGGGCCGATCGTGATCGGCCAGGCCTGCGAGTTCGACTACTCCGGCGCGCAGGCGTGCCGGGCCCTGCGCGAGGCGGGCCTGCGCGTCGTGCTCGCCAACTCCAACCCGGCCACGATCATGACGGACCCGGACCTGGCCGACCGGACCTACGTCGAGCCGCTGACCGCCCCGTTCCTGGAGGCGATCATCGAGCGGGAGCGGCCGGACGCGCTGCTCGCCACGCTCGGCGGGCAGACCGCGCTGAACCTCGCCACCGAGCTGCACGAGTCCGGCGTCCTGGACCGGTACGGGGTCGAGGCGATCGGCGCGGGCGCCGAGGCGATCCGCACCGCCGAGACCCGCGAGCTGTTCAAGGACGCGATGACCGAGATCGGACTGGAGACCCCGGAGTCGGGCTTCGCGCACGGCGTGGACGAGGCGCTGGAGATCGCCGAGCGGATCGGCTACCCGGTGGTGGTCCGGCCGTCGTTCATCCTCGGCGGCGAGGGCACCGGCATCGCCCACGACCGCGACCGGCTCGCCCGGCTCGCCGACGACGGCATCGCCGCGAGCCCCGCCGGCGAGATCCTCATCGAGGAGTCGATCGCCGGGTGGAAGGAGTACGAGCTGGAGGTGATGCGGGACGCCGCCGACAACTGCGTGGTGGTCTGCTCGATCGAGAACGTCGACCCGGTCGGCGTCCACACCGGCGACTCGATCACCGTCGCGCCCGCTCAGACGCTGTCGGACGTGGAGTACCAGGTGATGCGCGACGCCGCGTTCGCCTGCATCCGCCGCATCGGCGTCGCGACGGGCGGCTCGAACATCCAGTTCGCGATCGACCCGGAGACCGGCCGGATGGTCGTCATCGAGATGAACCCGCGGGTGTCGCGCTCCAGCGCGCTGGCGTCCAAGGCGACCGGGTTCCCCATCGCCAAGATCGCGACGCTGCTGGCGGCCGGGCTGACGCTGGACGAGATCCGCAACGACATCACCCGCGAGACCCCCGCCGGGTTCGAGCCGGCGCTGGACTACGTCGTCACCAAGGTGCCGCGCTGGGACTTCGCGAAGGTCGAGGGCGTCGACGACACCCTCGACACGCGGATGCGCTCGATCGGCGAGGCGATGGCCATCGGCCGCACGTTCCCCGAATCGCTGCAGAAGTGCCTGCGATCCCTCGACGACGGCCGGCTCGGCCTCAACGCCGACCCCGGCGAGGCCCGCCACACCGGGCCCGACGCCGCCGCGCTGCTGGAGCGGGCGTCGCGTCCGGCGCCCGACCGGATCTTCTGGGTGGAGGCGGCGATCCGGTGCGGCGCGTCGGTCGAGGAGACGGCCCGCGCGACCGGGATCGACCCGTGGTTCCTCGACCGCATCGCGGAGATCACCGCCGAGCGCGCGCGCATCGCGTCCGGCGACCTGGACTGGCGGCGCGCCAAGCGGCTCGGCTTCGCCGACGCGCAGATCGCCCACCTGCTCGGCACCGACGACGACCGGGTCCGCGCGATGCGCGCCGACGCGGGCGTGCACGCCACGTTCAAGGCGGTCGACACCTGCGCGGCCGAGTTCGAGGCCTTCACCCCGTACCACTACTCGACCTGGGAGGACACCGACGAGGTCCGGCGCGGCGACCGTCCCCGCGTCGTGATCCTCGGCTCCGGGCCGAACCGGATCGGGCAGGGCGTCGAGTTCGACTACTGCTGCGTCCAGGCCGCCGGGGCGCTGCAGGACGCCGGGTTCGAGGCGGTGATGGTGAACTGCAACCCCGAGACGGTGTCCACCGACTACGACACCAGCGACCGGCTCTACTTCGAGCCGCTGACCGCCGAGGACGTCCGCAACGTCATCGAGGCCGAGGACCCCGCCGGCGTCGTCCTCACCTTCGGCGGACAGACGCCGCTGAAGCTCGCGCACCGGCTGCCGGAGCGCCTCGTCCTCGGCACCCCGCCCGACGCCCTCGACGTCACCGAGGACCGCGAGCGATGGAACGCCCTGTGCCGCGACCTCGGCATCGCGCAGCCGCCGGGCGGCACCGCGGCGACGGAGGACGAGGCGGTGCGGATCGCCGACCGGCTCGGATACCCGGTGCTGGTCCGCCCCAGCTACGTGCTGTCGGGACGCGCCATGCGGATCGTCGGCGACGCCGCCGAGCTGCGCGCGGCGCTGGCGGAGGTGCGCGCCGAGAGCGGCCTCGCCCAGGAGCGGCCCGTGCTAGTCGACCGCTTCCTCGCCGGAGCGACGGAGGTCGACGTCGACGCGGTGCGCGACGCGACGGGAGAGGTGCTCATCGGCGCGGTGATGGAGCACGTCGAACCCGCCGGGGTGCACTCGGGCGACAGCGCGTGCGTGATCCCGCCCATCGGCCTGCCGGCCGGCACCGTCGCCGCGATCGAGGAGCACACCCGGGCGCTCGCCGATGCGCTCGGCGTCGTCGGACCGCTGAACGTGCAGTTCGCGGTCGCGGACGGCCGCGTCCACGTGATCGAGGCCAACGCCCGCGCCAGCCGCACCGTCCCGTTCGCGTCCAAGACCACCGGCGTGCCGCTGGCCCGGGCGGCGGCGCGGGTGATGACCGGCGCCACCCTCGCCGGGCTGCGCGAGGAGGGCCTGCCGGAGCCGGCGGTGCGGCGCGTCTGCGTCAAGGAGGCGGTGCTGCCGTTCGACCGGCTGGCCGAGGCACGCGACGCGCTCGGCCCGGAGATGCGCTCGACCGGCGAGGTGATGGGCATCGCCGGCGACTTCGGCGCCGCCTACGCCAAGAGCCAGATCGCCGCGGGCGCGACGATGCCGTCCGGCGGGCGCGCATTCGTGTGCGTCCCCGAGCGGCTCGCCGGCGAGGCGCGGGAGGTCGCGGAGCGGTTCGCCGAGCTCGGCCTGAAGGTCGTCGCACCGCCCGCGACGGCGCGGGCGCTCGGCGGGCCGGTGGGCGAATGCGCGGGTTTCCCGCTGGAGGAGCCGGGCAGTGTCCAGCTCATGCTGGACGTTCCGCCTTCACCGTCCGCGCCCCTCGACGACGAACGGGTCCGCCGCCGCACCGCGGCGCGCAGGCAGAGGGTCCCCTACCTGACGACCCTCGCCGCGGCCCGCGCCTTCGCCACCGCGATGGCCTCCTGGGACGGCGGCGCGCCCGAGGTGTCCAGCCTGCAGGAGCAGCGGCCGTGAGCGAACGGCCGCGCGCGGCGGAGGCGATGCTCACCACCCTCCAGGACCTGCCGCCCAACGCGCTGACCTGGTGCGGCGGCTGGACCGTCCACCATGTCGGCGCGCACATCGCGGGCAACTACCTCGAGGCGCTGCGGCACATCGAGGCCTACGCCGAGGGCTCCCCGCTGACCTCGACCCGCTCGTTCGAGGAGCGCGAGCCGCCGCTCCGGGCGCTGCCCGAAGAGCGGCTGCTCGCCACCGTCGAGCAGGCCGAGGAGCGGATGCGCCGCGCCGCCGAGGCCGTCGTCGCCGACGACCCGGACGCCGAGCTTACCTGGACGGGGCGCCCCTTCCGGGTCGCCGACTTCCTCTCCCACATGCGCAACGAATGCGCCCTGCACCGCTGGGACCTGGTGGGCGACGACGACACCAGCGTCGCGCTGCTGTCGGACCCGGCGCTGCTGAAGCACTCGGTGACCGCGGTGGGCGCGGGCCCGCTGTGCGCCCGCGGCCTGCGCGCCGTGGACGAGTCCGGCCCGTTCTCGGCCCGGATGCGCACCGAGGGGCAGCCCGACCTGCTGGTCGAGGTCGCCGGCGGCGAGCCCGCACTGTCGCTGACCGACCCGTCCGGCGAGGCCACCGTCGCCGGCGACCAGGCGGCGCGGCTGCTCATGCTGTGGGGGCGCGTCCCGTCACCGCCGATGCGGCTGCGCCGCGTCGGGCCGCAGGACGACAGCGACCGGCTCCAGGCGCTCTTCGCCGGCTACTGACCCGCCGGGCCCGCCGCCGCGTGCCGGTTCCCGAGGGCGCCGGCGTCCCACAGGGTGCGGACGTTGCGCACGAGCGGCGGGCCGATGGCGCGCAGCGCGTCCAGGTCGTTCTCCGCGACCGCGTTCGTCACCAGCGTGCTGGTCGCCGCGACGATCATCCGGCAGGTGAAGCGGCCCTCCTCGTCCCGCGCGCCGAGCATGTCGGCGAGCATCTCGGTGATCGAGTTCTGCAGGTCCGCGCGCCGCCGGACGGCCTCCGCCCCGGCGGCGTACACCTCCACCAGGAACAGCCGCGTGTAGGGCAGCTCGATGGCGAGGGCCTCCAGGTAGGCGGTGAACGCCTGCTCGAAACGGTCCATCGGCCCGGCGCCGGAGCCCGGCGCGGGCACGCCGCCCTCGCCGCCGCCGATCATCTCCAGCAGATGCTGGAACAGCATGTCCCGCGCCACGTCGAAGGCGGCCATGAAGCAGTCGAGCTTGCCGTCGAACACCTGGTAGAAGCTCTGCCGCGACACCCCGGACCGCTGGAGCACGTCCGCGACCGACGTGGCGACGTACCCCTTCTCGGCCATCACCTCGGCCATCGCGGCGCACAGCCGCGACCGCTGGATGCGTTCCACTTCCTCGGGTGACAGCGCCGAGCGCCCCCTGGGCAACCGGCGCGGCGATGAGTCCGACACGCGTTCACCTTACGACCACACCGCCCTGACATGCCCGTACGCGCCTGTCAGAGCCCGCATTCGGCCGTCCCTCGTACTTCAGGAGCCCCGTGCGGGGGTCAGGGCTTGCGGGCCACGCCGGCCGGGATCCAGGTGTGCGACGGGTCGACCTCGGCCGGGTTCTTGCTGCCCCAGACGTCGACGTAGGACAGGCCGGGCGGGGCGCCCTCGTGCGGCGGGAGGTACTCCCAGCCGTCGAAGAAGCGGTCGATCTCCTCGAACGTCCGGAAGTTCAGCCGCGCGGTGACGTTGCGGTAGACCTCGTTGAACCGCTCGATCTTGTCGGGGCGCTGGCCGTCGGCGGTGACGTGCGACAGGGCGAGGTAGCTGCCGGACGGGACCGCGTCGAGGTACTGGCGCAGCAGCTTCCACGGGTCCTTGCCGGGGTCGACGAAGTGCCAGATGGCGACGTGCATGTAGCCGACGGGCCGGTCGAAGTCGATCAGCCGCCGCACCCCCGGGTCGCCGATGACGGACATGGGGTCGGCGATGTCGGCGTCGACGTAGGCGACGTCGGTCTCGCCGCCGCGGCGGAGCATGTCCCGCGACATGTCGAGGACGACGGGGTCGTTGTCGACGTACACGACCTTCGCGTGCGGGTGGACGACGTGGACGACCTCGTGGGTGTTCCACGCGGTCGGGATGCCGGAGCCGAGGTCGATGAACTGGTCGACGCCGGCCCGCGCGATGGAGGCCGCCGCCCGCTGCAGGAATATCCGGTTGGCCTGCGCCATGTAGTGCAGTTCCGGGACCTTCTCCTGGAGTTTGCGGGCGGCCTCCTCGTCCGCCGGGGTGTGGTGCCGGCCGTTGAGGAAGTAGTCGTAGATCCGTCCCGCGGAAGCGACGCCGGGGCCGCTCTTCAGTGCGCCCTTGGGATGGGAGTGGGTGTCCATTGTGTTCCTTGGGCCGAGGTCGGGGAGGAATGGGGGGAGGCACCCGGCGACCGGGTCGCCGGGTGCCCTTCGTCCCTCTTCAGGCGCTCACAGGTCGAAACGGCCCGCCTTCACCTGGTCGGCGAATTCACGCCAGTTCGCGCTGCCGAACACCAGGGTGCCGCCGTCGCGGTCCTTGGTGTCGCGGACTCCGACGACCCGGTCGCCGCCGCCGACCTCCACGCAGGCGTCCTGCGCGGCATTCGACCGCGACGACTTCCGCCAGGTCCGGGGGTTTATCAGATCATGATTCCTCATTGCGGGGCTATCCTTTCCATCTCTTTCTCGAGGAACTCCGTCGTCTGTTTCGGGGTGAGCGCCTTCGCCTGGAGCCAGGCCCAGACCTGCTCGTAGCGGGCGACGGCCGTGCCGGTCTCGACCCGGCTGCGGCCGGTCACCGAGCCCTCGACGAACACCCCGGCGCCGATCACGGGCGAGTCGAAGTCGAAGGCCATGAAGGAGCCGAGCGCCGGGTGCGGGCCGGCGCTGAACGGCATCACCTGGATGGTGACGGCGGGCGGCGGCACCAGCAGCCGGGCGATCTGGGCGCGGCGCAGCGCGGGCCCGCCGGGCATCCGCGCGAGCGCGCTCTCGTCGATCATGAAGACGGCCTCGCGGACCGCGCCGCCGAACACCTCGGCCTGCCGTCCCATCCGCAGCTCGACGCCGGAGTCCACCCGGGGCGGGGACACGCTCGGGTCGACGGCCTGGATGACCTGCCGCGCGTACTCGGGGGTCTGCAGGAGGCCGGGAATTGCGGTCAGGTCCCAAGCGCGAATCCGGACGGCCGCCATCTCCATGCCGAGCAGTTCGGCGGTGGCGTCGGGCCAGTCCCCGCTGCCGTTCCACCAGCCCGGCCGGCTGGCCCGTTCACGCAATTCTTCCAGTTCGTCCCGTTTGTCGGGCGGAACTCCGTAATGCGTGCAGAGCCCGCGCAGAACGATGACGCTGGGCGTGACCTCGGCGTTCTCCCACCGCCTGACGGTCTGCGGATGGACGCCGAGATCCTTCGCGATGCTCGTCACCGACTCTCCGGACGCCTTGCGGGCATTGGCGAGCGCATTGCCGAGCAGCCAACCCGACAGCACTGGCCCGTCGTCACCCGGAGTCATGCTCCGTGTCTACACCGCCGTCATCACACCATGCAACCCGCATAATGCAGCTTTTGCCCGGCGATCTTCACCTCGCGCAAATGATCATTCTGTGCCCGGCGTCATGTCAATTGACATGAAGCGCTTGACACACTGCGGGGCGCGTAGGACTGTTTTTCGCAGGGAGTCAGTGTCGCGCGACCTGGCTGTCAGACACCGCCACCGGTCACGGGAGCCCGCATGACGATCACCGCATTCGCCAAGCCCCCGCATCCGGACCCGGCCGGTCGCGCGACGGGCCCCGGCGACGTCGCGGACGGTCCGGACGGCGATCCCGGCGCCGACGAGGCGGAGGAGTACGCGCGCCGGCTCATGACCCGGCTCGACGCCCTCGGCCTGCACGCCTCGGGCCCGTGGGAGAGCGGCTCGTGGGAGATCGGCCCGAAGGAGGACGCCCCGCCGGAGGCCCCGCCGTCGCTGATGGCGGTCTCGGCGCAGTGCGTACAGGTCGAGCCCTACGTCGGGCGCACCGTGTGGCTGCTGCCGCCGCCCGGCGAGCGGACCGGCGGCCGCGGCAAGGGCCTGTACTGGCACTGGCAGCGGCCCCGCCGCAACCGCCGGGGCCACCCGATCGCCCGCTGGTTCCAGCCGTTCTGCCCGGCGGCCGACCCGGAGAAGGCCGCCACCGCGATCTCCGAGGCGATCTTCGCCGACGTCCGCAGGCGGCGCCGCCGCTAGCGCGGCGGGCCGCCTCTCCGTGCTACCGGCGCATCACCACTGGTCCACGTGGAGGATCTCCTCCAGGGGGACGCGGGGGGCCGGGCGGAAGGTCTCGCCGGTGAAGTACGCGGTCGGGACGAGCGCGCCCTGCCGCACGTCGGCCGGCAGATCGAGAACGTCCGCGACCTCCTGCTCGTAGGCCAGGTGCAGCGTCGTCCACGCGGTGCCGAGGCCGCGCGCCCGCGCCGCGAGCGCGTAGTTCCACACGGCCGGGAGCAGCGACCCCCACAGCCCGGCCTGGTTGCCCTCCGGCAGCTTCCCGCCCTGCAACCGCAGGCACGGGATCACCAGCACAGGGACGTCGCCCATGCGTTCGGCCAGGTAGGCGGCACTGTCGCCGACGCGGCGCTGCACGTCCGCGCGGTCGGGGTCGTCGGCGTAGAGGCCTGCGGAGGTGCCGCCCGACGCGGCGTACGTGGCGAACGCGCGCCGGTAGTACTCGCCGATCGCCTTCCGCTTCTCGGTGTCGGTGACGACGATCCAGTGCCAGCCCTGCCGGTTGCTCCCGCTCGGCGCCTGGACGGCGATCTCCAGGCACTCGCGCACGAGGTCCATCGGCACGGGGCGGGCCAGGTCGAGGCGCTTGCGCACCGTACGGGTGGTGGTCAGCAGTTCGTCCGGGCTCAGCGGAAGAGTCATGATCCCAGTATCGACGGCCTCGCCCCGGCACGGCGCGACCACCCCGCCGGGCACACGGATCAGCCGGGGTCGAGCATGGCGTGGGTGGCCTCGTCGACGATGTCGCGCATGGCGCGCTCGGCGGCCCCGGCGTCGCCCGCCTGGACGGACTGGGCGACCTCGGCGTGCCAGCGGATCGCGGCCGGTTCCGGGTGCGCCGGCATGAGGTGGTGGTGGGTGCGGCCCGCGAGCACGGCGGCGACCACCCCGCTGAGCGCGCCCATCATCTCGTTGCCGGACGCCTCCAGCAGCGTCCGGTGGAACAGGATGTCCGCGTCGAGGTAGGCCTCGAGGTCGCCGGACTTGCCGTGCACCGCCATCTGCATGACGGCGCCGGTCAGCATGCCGCACTGCGCCGGGGTCGCGCGGAGCGCCGCGAGGTGGGCCGCCACCGGCTCCAGGCCGCGCCGCAGCTCGCCGAGCTCGCGGAGCTGCTCGTCGCGGCCGGGGCCGTCGAGCCGCCAGCCGACGATCTGCGGGTCGAACAGGTTCCAGCAGCTGCGCGGCGCCACCGTGATGCCGACGCGGCGGCGGCTGGTGACCATGCCCATCGACTCCAGCACCCGGATCGCCTCGCGGACCACGGAGCGGGAGACCCCGAACCGGGCCTCCAGCTGCTCGATCCGCAGCACCTCGCCCGCCGGGCACTCCCCCGAGGTGATCTGCACGCCGAGCCGGTCGACGACGCTGCCGTGCAGCCCGGCCCGGTTGTCTCGCACCATGCGCCAATCATCACATGATTGCCTCGATGCAGGCACACCGAGATGTCAAAGGTATGTTTTTTCCGCATGACCTCTTGATTACGGCTGGTCAATAAGGTGCACTCGGCGGGTGGCGCACGTTCCCCCCACCCCCGGGGTCCCCCAGCCCGCCACCGAGGAGGATGACCGCACATGCACTCGATCGTGCTGGCCGCGGCGCCGCACGCGTCCAGCGGGCGGCTGGTGCCCGCCGCGCTGGCCGGCATCGCGCTGATCGTCGTACTGATCACCTGGTTGAAGGTGCACCCCTTCCTGAGCCTCACCCTCGGCTCGCTGCTGGTCGGGGCCATCGCCGGGCTCCCGATGGCCGACACCGTGAAGAGCTTCGGCAAGGGCTTCGGCGACACCGCGTCCGGCGTGGGCGCGCTGATCGCGCTCGGCGCGATGTTCGGCAAGCTGCTGGCCGACTCCGGCGGCGCCGACCAGATCGTCGACACCATCGTCGGACGGTCCGGCCGGCGCACGCTGCCCTGGGCGATGGCGCTGGTCGGCGCCCTGATCGGGCTGCCGATGTTCTTCGAGATCGGGCTCGTGCTGCTGATGCCGGTGATCTACCTGGTGGCGCGCCGCTCCGGGCAGTCGATCATCGCGGTCGGCATCCCGGCGCTGGCCGGGCTGTCGGCGATGCACGGGCTCGTCCCTCCGCACCCCGGGCCGCTCGTCGCGATCGACGCGCTGCACGCCGACCTCGGCGTCACCCTCGGCCTCGGCGTGCTCGTCGCCGTCCCGAGCGTCGCGATCGCCGGCCCGCTGCTGGCCCGGTTCGCCGCGCGCTGGGTGGACGTCCGGCCCCCCGAGCTGTTCACCACCGCCGAGGACGCGGAGGGAGAAGAGGGCGAAGAGGGCAAGGAGGCCAAGCGCCGGCCGTCGTTCGCGCTCACGCTGGCGACCGTGCTGCTGCCGGTCGTGCTGATGCTGCTCAAGGCGTTCGCCGACATCGTGCTGGACGAGGGCACCGAGGCCTACACCGTCCTCGACAACCTCGGCACGCCGCTGATCGCGCTGCTCATCGCGGTGGTCGTCGCGATGTTCACGCTCGGCGGCGCCGCCGGCATGAACCGATCGACGATCACCACGACGCTGGAGCGGTCGCTGCCGCCGATCGCGGGCGTGCTGCTGATCGTCGCGGCCGGCGGCGGCTTCAAGCAGACGCTCGTCGACACCGGCATCGGCAAGACCATCGCCGACTGGGTGGACGGCAGCGGCGTGTCCGTGCTGCTCCTCGGCTGGCTGGTCGCGGTGCTGATCCGGCTCGCGACCGGGTCGGCGACCGTCGCGACCGTCACCGCGTCCGGCATCCTCGCCCCGCTCGTCACCGGGCTGAGCACCGGCGACACCTCGCTGCTGGTGCTCGCGGTCGGCAGCGGCTCGCTGTTCTTCTCGCACGTCAACGACGCCGGGTTCTGGCTGGTCAAGGAGTACTTCGGGCTGAGCGTCGGGCAGACGATCAAGTCGTGGTCGCTGATGGAGACGGTGATCTCGGTGTGCGGGCTGGCGTTCGTCCTCGCCCTGAACATCGTGATCTAGGCGGCGGTGCGCGCGATCGCCAGGCCGAGACGACCACGGCAAGCAGGACGACGACGACTGACGATCCCCGCACCGGGCGAAGGCGCCGCATCCCGCGCGGCGCCTTCGCCCGGTGCGTGTTTCACAGCATGACCTTGCCGCCGGCGATGTCGATGGTCAGGCCGGTGAGCCAGGACGACTGGCCGGACGCGAGGAACAGCGCGGCCCCCGCGACGTCGCGCGTCTCGCCGATGCGGCCGAGCGGGTGGGCGGCGGCGACGCGGTCCTGCACGTCCTGCGGCATGTACCGGCCGGTCCGCTCGGTGCGGATCGTGGCGGGCGCGACGCAGTTCACCCGCACGCCGTGCTCGCCGACCTCGGCGGCGACGTGCCTGGTCAGCGCCTGGATTCCCGCCTTCGCCGCCTCGTAGGCGACCGGCGCGCCCCACGGGTTGCCCATGTCCCGCCCGCCGCCGTTCGGCAGGTTGGACGGCATCCGCCCGGCCGAGGACGACATCGTCACGATCGAGCCGTCCCCCCGCTCCTGCATGCCGGGCAGGAAGCTCTTCAGCGTCAGGAAGGTCGCGGTCAGGTTCCCGTCCACGACCGAGTGCCACTCCTCCTCCGTCATCGCGGCCGTCGGTCCGGGCCGGGCGATGCCGCCGCCGGCGAAGGCGCAGAGCACGGCCGCGGGCCCGAGTTCCGCCTCGACGCGGCGGCGCGCCTCCTCGAGCGCGGCGAAGTCCGTCACGTCCGCGACCGCGCCGATGCCGCCGGTCTCCTTGGCGACCCGGTCGAGGGCGTCCCGGTCGCGTCCGAGCACCGCGACCCTGGCGCCCTCGGCGGCGAACGCGCGGGCGGTGTCCGCGCCGATGCCGCGCGATCCGCCGGTGACGACGACGACCTTGCCGTTGAGCTCGGGGTACATCGGTGCCTCCGTGACTGAGTGAGTGCTCAATCCCAGCTTGAGTGAGCGCTCACTCATTGTCAAGCCGGTGCGCGCGCCGATGGCGTCGTCCTCGATCCGCAGAAACCTGGTCACCCCTTCATTGGACGCCCGGCCTTGCCGCGCCGCAACCGGATGCATACATGGCGATCACCCTGTGGACACTTTGGCGCTGTAATGACACTATGTCTCGCAAAACTGATTCAGAGGAGACGCGTCATGCCCGATCTGCCCTCGCATCCCGACACCGAACGAGGCGGCGGCCCCGCGATCGCCGGCGGGTCGCGCCGCCGCAGGTTGCTCGCCATCGCCGCCGTCGCGGCCGTCGTCGTCCTGGTCGTGGTGCTGCACCTGACCGGCGTCATCGAGATGGGCGGGCACTGATGATCGAGGCCGACGGGCTCGTCAAGCGCTACGGGGCCGTCACGGCGGTGGACGGCCTGTCGTTCACCGCCCCGCCCGGCTCCGTCACCGGATTCCTCGGCCCGAACGGCGCAGGCAAGTCCACGACCATGCGGATGATCCTCGGGCTCGACGCGCCCACCGCGGGCACCGTCACCGTCAACGGCCGCCCTTACACCGGGTACCGGCGTCCGCTGCTGGAGGTCGGGGCGCTGCTGGACGCCGGGGCCGTCGCGGGCGGACGGTCCGCGCGCGACCACCTGAGATGGCTCGCCCTGAGCAACGGCATCCCGCGCTCCCGGGTGGACGAGGTGCTCCGGCAGGTCGGCCTCGCCTCGGCGGCCCGGCAGAGCGTCGGCGGGTTCTCGCTCGGCATGGCGCAGCGGCTCGGCATCGCCGCCGCGCTGCTGAGCGACCCGCCGGTGCTCATGTTCGACGAACCCGTCAACGGCCTCGACCCTGACGGCGTCGCCTGGATCCGGACGCTGCTGCGGTCACTGGCCGGGCAGGGCCGCACGGTGTTCCTGTCCAGCCACCTGATGAGCGAGATGGCGCTGACCGCCGACCGGCTCGTCATCATCGGCCGCGGCCGGCTCATCGCCGAGACCGGCATCGGCGACCTGCTCGCCGAGGACCACGTCCGGGTCCGCTGCGCCGAGCCGGACGAGCTGTCCGGCCTGCTCGCCGCGCGCGGCGCGACCGTGGCCCGCGGCACCGACGGCGCGCTCCGCGTCACCGGCGCCACCGCCGGCGAGATCGGCGACCTCGCCCGCACCCGCGGCCTCGGCCTGCTGGAACTGTCGCCGCAGCGGACGTCGCTGGAGGAGCGCTACATGGAGCTGACCCGCGACGCCGCCGAGTACCGGTCGGAGGCGGCCGCGTCATGACCGCCTTGTTCAGCGGGACGGTGCGCGCCGAGTGGTGCAAGCTGCGCACGGTCCGCTCCACCCTCTGGGTGCTGCTGGCCGCGTTCGCTTCCAACATCGGCTTCGCCGTCCTGACCGCGACGGTGCTGGCGCCCCGGCTGGGCTCCGGCGAGCGGGCGCGCGTCGACACCGTCCAGGTGGCGCTGGCGGGGCTGCACCTGTCGCAGATCGCGTTCGGCGTGCTCGGCGCCCTCGTCATCACCGGCGAGTACGGCAGCGGCATGATCCGCACGACGCTCGCCGCCGTCCCGCGCCGCCGCGCCGTCCTCGCCGCGAAGGCGCTGGTGCTCGCCGGGTTCACCCTCTTCACCTCCACCGCGTCCACGTTCGCGGCCTACCTGGCCTTCCGGACGGCGCTGCCCGCGCACACACTGGCCGGGACGTCGCTGGCAGACCCGGGCGTCGCGCGCGCCGTTGCGGGCGGCGGCCTCTACCTGACCGCGCTCGGCCTCCTCGGCTTCGGACTCGGCGCCGTCCTGCGCTCCTCGGCGGGCGCCATCGCCGCGCTGTTCGGCCTGCTGTTCGTCCCTCCCCTGCTCCTGGACCTCCTGCCGCGGACCTGGAAGGACACCGTCGGCCCCTACATCCCGATGCAGTCGGGCGACCAGATCTACATCGCCGCGCACCGCGACGCCGCCGCCCTCGGCCCCTGGACGGGATTCGGCGTGTTCTGCCTCTACGCCGCAGCCGCGATCGCGGCCGGATTCGTCGTCACCGCCCGCCGAGACGCCTGAAAATCGAGAGAGGTCATGCCGACATCACGAGCCAGCGTCCGCACCGCCCGCGCCACCCGCTATCTCACCCAATTGCGCAAGCACACCGATCGCATCCGCCACCACAACGGCGCTCTCACCGAATGGTCGGACACGGAAGGCACCATTGAGCTGCCCTGGGGACGCTGCACCCTGCGCACGAGCCGCGACGAACTGACGCTGCACGCCGAAGCCGAGAACAACGAGCGCCTCCGGCGAGTCCAGGACGCCATCACCACCCGCCTGCAGACGATCGGCCGCCGCGACGCACTGACCATCGCCTGGACGAGAAGCGCCGCGTCCATCGTCGAGGCCCTCACCGCTCCCGCCGGACGCGCCGACCCGTTCCCTCTCTACGCCGAAGCCCACGAGCTCGGACCGGTCTCCGCCATAGCCGACACCTGGTTCCTCGTTTCCGGCTACGCCGCCGTCGACCAGGTACTCCGCAATCCCGATTTCGGCCCGTCACCCCGCTCACCAGAACCCCGGAACCCGGACCTCCCCTCAATGAGCAGGTCGATCCTCTGGGCCGATCCACCCGACCACGGACGCATGCGCTCGCTGATGTCCCAGGTCTTCACACCACGCCGCGTCGCCGCCCTCCGACCCGCGATCGAGACCGCGGTGGAATCCCTGCTCGACGGCCTCGATGGCGATCCCGTCGACTTCATGGACCGGTTCGCCTTCCCGCTCCCCATCACCGTCATCGGCGAAATGCTCGGCGTCCCCCCGTCCGACCGCGACCGTTTCCGCCCACTCGCCACCGACCTCACCGAAGCGTTGGAACTGCCCGCCCTGACATCCCGTTCCACCGCCGCCGAATCGGCCGCCCGCGAACTCGGCGAATACTTCACCGCGCTCATCCGCGACCGCCGCGCGCACCCTCGCGACGACCTCGTCAGCGCCCTGGTCACCACCGACGGCCGCCTCACCGATGACCAACTGCTCGCCAACCTCATCCTGCTGCTCGTCGCCGGTTTCGAGACCACCACGAACCTCCTCGGCAACGGCCTAGCCCTCCTCTTCGACCACCCCGAGGTCGCGTCCGCCATCCGCTCCGGCGAACTCCCCGCCGAACAATTCGTCGAAGAAGTGCTCCGCTACGACTCCCCCGTCCAAATCACCACCCGCACGGCCCGCACCGAAACCCTCACCATCGCCGGCACCCCGATTCCGAAAGGCAGCCAGGTCGTCCTCCTCATAGGCGCCGCCAACCGCGACCCGTCCCGCTACCCCGACCCGGACCGCTTCGACCCGTCCCGCCGCGACACCAAACCCCTGAGCTTCGGCGCCGGTCCGCACATCTGCCTCGGCAACGCCCTGGCCCGCCTGGAAGCCGCCATCGCCTTCCCCCGCCTCCTGACCCGCTACCCCGCCATTTCCCCGTCCACCCCACCCACCCGCCGCGACCGCCTAACCCTAAGAGGCCACACCACCCTCCCCATCCACCTGAATGGCGTTTGAGCGGGACGGTTATGGGCGGGTGGCGGTGCCGAGGATGTGGGGGGCTTGGGGCATGGGTGGATTCGAGTCGGGCCAGTTGAGGTGGGTGACCCGCTCGTAGGTGAAGCCGGCGCGTTCGATCGCGGCCTCGGTGTCGTTGGCCAGGTGGCAGCCGCCGCTCAGCAGCGGCCACACGGTGGCGTCCAGGGTGCGTTGGACGCGGCGCAGGGCCGGGGAGGCCGCGCGGACGTGCTCGAAGAAGTGCAGCCGCCCGCCCGGGCGCAGCGCCCGGTGCATCTCCGCCAAGGCGGCGGCGCGGTCGCTCACCGAGCACAGCATCAGGCAGGCGACCACCGCGTCGAAGTCGCCGTCCGGGACGGCCAGGTGCTCGGCGACGCCGTCGGTGACCTCGACCGGCACCGGCGCCGCGGCTGCGGCGGCCGTGGCCAGGCCGCGCAGGTGCGGTTCGGGTTCGACGGCGACGACCTGGGTGACCTCCGGCGGGTAGTGCGCGAAGTTCGCGCCCGCACCGGCGCCGACCTCCAGCACCCGTCCCGCGGCCCCGGCTAGGAGGGCGCGGCGGTGCTCGGTGCCGCCGCCCCGGTCCATGGCGGGGCCGGCGCGGGCGTAGAAACGCGCGAAGAGCGGGTGCCCCCGCCGCCGCGCACGGTCGCGGGGGCTGGATGCGGCGGGTCGCCACGGACGGGTCATCGACGCTCCTCCCTATCGCGGACGCTATCCCCGATCGTGGGCGGATCACCACGCCCAGGGGGAGCGCAACCCCTGGCGGGGTTCCGGAAGCGGTCAGGCGCGGCCGAATTCGGCCACTTCTGCCGTGTGTGTCGGGAGACTCACAAGGTTCGTGTGTTAACTGCCAGTATCTAACGAACCCTCTCGGTAAGGGATGCGTCACAACTGAAAGCCGGTGGCATCGCGGTCCGCGTCGCCACCGGTGGATGTCCGGCGGACCGGTGGCCGAACGCCACGGCGGAGGTGCGAATGGCGTTGGAGGACGAGCCGGGCGGGCACCCGCGCCCCCCGTCCTGGGGCATGCGCGACCCCGGCGCACCGGACGGAGGCGGCCCGCCGGGAGGGGTCCCGCTGCCGGGGGTGCCCAATGAAGGGGTGCCGATACCGGAACGAGCGGGCGCGAGGGTGGTGCCGCCGCACGTCCGCGCGGACGTGCGGGCGCCGGACGGTCCCGTCGAGAACGCCGACGAGCGCGCCGAGCCGCTGCGCGCGGGCGTCCTGCGCCGCCGCGCGCCCGGCCGGCTACGCGCCGCGCTCCGGCGCCCCTCCCCTCCCACCGCGGACCGGCTCCCCCCCGTCCCCCCGACCGAGCGTCCAGTGAGGGCCGAGCACATGACCGAAGCGAGCGCACCGACCCCGGAGCCCGGCCGGCGGCGCGGCGGGGAACGGTTCTCCCCGCTGCTGTGGGCGTCCGGCGCCAACCGGGACATCCTGCGGCAGACCCCGACCGACAAGGCGCGCTTCCAGGGGCTCGGCAGCGTGGTGATCTTCACCGCGGCGCTGGCCGGGGTGTCGATGGCGGCGGCGCTGCACATCGCGCTGAAGGCGCCGTGGCCGGTGATCGTGCTGCTGACGGCGGGCTGGTTCCTCGGCATCCTGTCGCTGGACCGCTGGCTGGTCGCCTCGATGACGCGGACGGTCAGCAAGTGGGGCGTGATCTTCCTGGCGCTGCCCCGGCTGCTGCTCGCGCTGCTGTTCGGGTTCGTGCTGTCCATGCCGATCGTGCTGCAGATCTTCGCGCCGGAGATCTCGCAGGAGGTCAACGTCCTGCACGCCGAGGCGGAGTCGAAGTACCAGGCGCAGACCGCGGACGACCAGGTCGGCAAGCGCATCGACTGGCTGGAGAAGCGCAGGCAGCAGCTCGAGGCGCAGGTCACCGCGGGCGGCCTGCCCGCGACGCCGGACGCCGACCCCACCCTCAAGCAGCTCCAGGACAAGCGCGACGAGCTGCAGAAGCAGCTGGAGCAGCGGCGCGAGAAGCTGACCTGCGAGCAGCTCGGCCAGTGCGGGACGGGCCGCGCCGGCCTCGGCCCGGAGGCCCGCAAGCGCATCCAGGACTACAACGACACCAAGCGCGACTTCGACACCGCCGACACCCAGCTCAAGAACTACATGGCGCAGCTCAAGACCAAGGGCGTCCAGGACGCGCAGAACGAGCTGAACGGGCAGGGCGGCGCCGAGGGCGTGACCGCGGAGCTGAGCCGGCTGAAGAAGCAGCAGTCCGCGCTCCAGGCGCAGCACGCGGCCGACACGCGCGACTCCGACGGGATGGCGCTGCGGCTTGAGGCCCTCGACCGGCTCTCGCAGAAGAACGGGACGATCGGCACCGCGCACCTGTTCGTCACGCTGATGTTCATCGCGATCGAGCTGCTGCCGGTGCTGGTGAAGATGATGCAGATCCTCGGCCCGTCGACCGTGTACGACGATCTCGTCGCGGCGCACGAGCGGGAGAACCGGGAGACCGGCGCGCATCTCGCCCGGCGCGACGCGGACGTGGCGCGGGTCCGCGCCGCCGACGACGTCAAGTACGCCGGGCTGGTCTACGACGCGCGGCGAGCGGTGCTGGAGGACCTCGCGCAGCGGACGGCCATGGCCGAAGGCGAGGTGGGCGAGGCGGCGCTGGAGGAGTGGAAGCGGCGGGAGATGGCGCGGATCCCCGCGGACCTCGACCGGTACGTCCGGACGGAGCCGGGCTACGACCGCCGCATGCCGTCCGCGAACCCGGGCGGCCTCGCGTTCGATCCGCCGATGCCGTCCGGCGGAAACGGCGGCTTCCCCAGCAGCGGCTCGAACCCTGCGGGCTCGAACCCTGCCGGCTCGAACGTGCGCGTGGTGAACGGCATGCCCGGCCGCACCGCCGACACCCAGTACGGCGGCGACCCGGCGCCGTTCAACGCCGCCCCGAACGCCGGTTCGTACGGCCCCGGCGCAAGCGGAGGCGCGGCGCCCTTCGGCAGCGGCAACGCCGGCGATCCGTACGGTCCCGGTGCAGGCGGCAGCGCGGCGCCCTTCGGTAGCGGCGGATCATACGGTTCCGGAGCGGGCGGCAACGGCGGTCCGCTCGGCGGCGGGTCCTACGGAGCCGGGTCCGGCAGCAACGCGGCGCCCTACGGCGGCAACGTGGACGGAGGCGGTTCGTTCGGGGGCGCGGCTCCTTACGGTGCCGGCCCGAATGCGGGCGGACGGCCCGGGAACACGCCGCGGTTCGAGCCGTCCGGCTACGAGGGGCATCTGCGCGGCGCCACGCGCCGGTCGCGGCGGGACCAGCTCTTCGGGCCGCTGACGAACTGGTGGCAGGACCGGCGCCGGTGATCAATGTCGCGGAGACGTGCGTGGGCACGCGGGCGCTCGGGCCGGGGCTGCGGTCGGTGGTGTGGGTGCAGGGCTGCCCGTTCCGCTGCCGGGGCTGCATCGCGCCGGACTGGATCCCGTTCCGGGAGGCCCGCGCGGTGGCGCCGGACGAGCTGGCCGGCGAGCTGCTCGCCGACCCGGACGTCACCGGCCTCACGCTGTCCGGCGGGGAGCCGATGGCGCAGGCGAGCGGCCTCGCGGCGATGGTGCGGGCGGCGCGGGCCGGGCGCGAGCTGTCGGTCATCTGCTTCACCGGGTTCCGCCGCGAGGAGCTGGCGGGACGGCCGGACGCGCAGGCGCTGCTCGCCGAGGTGGACGTGCTGATCGACGGCCGGTACGTGCGGTCCCGCAACGACGACCGGGGGCTGCGCGGCAGCGGCAACCAGCGCGTCCACCACCTGACCGGCCGGCTGGCGACTGCGGCCGGCGAGCTGGCGGACGGCCCGCGCCGCGCGGAGGTGCGGGTCCGCGGCGGGGAGGCGCTGCTGGTCGGCGTGCCGCCCCGCGCCCTGGCCGAGGCCTTCACCACGAGCGACGAGGAGCCCCGATGAGCGGCGCGAAGGTGATCTCCGTGGACGCGGCGGCGTGGCGGGACGCGCAGGCGTCCGCCCGCGACCTGGCGAAGGTGCGGCGGGACATGCCGCGCCTGCTGCGGCAGGTGGAGCGGGCCGCGCGCGAGGACGTGGAGCGGGTGCGGCGCGAGACGGCGGCCCGGCAGGACGGCACGGACCGCGCGCTCGCCGGGCTGTCCGAGCAGGCCAGGAAGCTGGAGGACGAGACCGGCCGGCGGCTGCGCGAGCACGGCAGGCGATTGGCGGAAGGCCGCGAGCAGCTGGCGGAGCAGGGCGAGCGGCTCGCGGCGGAGATCGCCCGGGAGCGGGCGGAGCGGCGCGCCGGGCTCGCGGCGGTGGACGCGCGGGTCGGCGAGCTGCGCGGGGAGAGCGACGCGGCGGCGGCCACGGCGCGGCGGCTGTTCGAGGACGCGCGGACGATGCACGACGCGATCCGCGACACGCTGCCGCACGACCGGTTCGCGCCCGGCCGGCTCGACCGGCTGGCGTCCCGGCTGACCGTCGCGCGGGGGAACCTGGAGGCGCACGCGGCCGGGTACTCGCTCAGCCAGGTGCAGGACCTCTACCTCGACCTGAGCGAGCTGCGCGCGGACGTGGAGCGGCTCGCGCTGGAGTGGGAGGCGGTCCGGGCGGAGGCGCTCGCGGCACTGCGGACGGTCGCGGCGACAGTCGAGGACAACGCCGAGCGTCCCGTCGCGGAGGCGGACCCGGGCACCGTCCTGGACGTCGACCACTGGACGGACGGCGGGCTCGGCGAGCTGCGCGACGAGGTGGCCCGGCGGGTGGAGCTGGTCGCCGATCCCGGCTGCCCGCTGGACGCCGCCGAGCTGCGCGCGCTGATCAGCGAGTCGGCGCCGGAGTACGAGGGGCGGCTGGACGCGCTGGTCGAGCGGGCCGCCGAGCGGATCGTCGCGTCGCAGCTGCGGGTGAACGTCGCCGAGCAGGTGGTGGCGGTGCTGGAGGGGCAGGGGTTCGCCTGGTCGGGCAACACCTACGCGGCCGGGGACGAGCGGCGCGCGTTCTTCAGCCGGCTGCGGCACCGCGCGGACGGCGGTGAGGTCGTGGTGGAGGTGGCGCCGGACGGCGGCGACGGGTCCGGCTTCACGCTGCGGATCCTGTCGTACGAGGACGATCCGGACGAGGCGGCGCGGCGGGAGCGGTCGATGGCGGTGAGCCGGGCGCTGCGCGCGGAGGGCCTGCACGCGGGCGATCCGGCGGAGGAGGGCGGCGAGCCCGATCCGGAGCTGCGCGACTTCGCCGCACTGTCGCGCCCGCGTCCCGGGCACGAGCGTCCGGCCGCCGAACGCCCCGGGGACGAGCGTCCGGTGGTGAAGCAGGCCGAGGTGCGCGCCCGAGGGGCCGATGAGCACTGACGTTTTCGACGCGGTGCCCGAGCGGCTGCGGGCGCTGCGCGACGCGGCGCGCGAGGGCGAGTCGGTGCTGCCGCTGTACGGGCCGGGCGTCAAGGACGCGTTCGTGGACGGCCTCTACCGGCAGCACGATCTCGGCAGCGCGGTGTGGGAGGCGCTGCACGCCGCCGGTTACGAGCGCATCGTGTTCTTCTCGCTGGATGCGACGCTGACCGTCCGGGACGCGGCGTCGCGGCGCCTGCCCGCCGACCCCGGAGCGGACGGCGAGCCGGAGGGCGACGCGTCGGTGATGCGGCCCGGGTTCAGCGGCCCGCTCGGACGCCGCCGCCTGCGCCGCCCGCCCGCCGCACCGGCGAGGGCGGAGAGCCGGGCGATGTCCGGGGCGTTCGCGGTCCGGATGCTGCGGAGCCTGATGCGGGACGAGTCGACGCCGACGGCCGTCGTCGTCGAGCAGCTGGAGGTGCTGGAGCGCTGGCAGGAGGCGCGGGCGCCGTTCGCCGCGGCGCTGGAGCGGTGGCTGGAGTTTCGGCCGGGGAGCCGCAACATCTGCGTGCTGGTGTTCGGCGGGGCGTCGCTGGCGGAGGTCCGCGCGTTCGCCGAGGGCAGCCGCGACCTGCCGGGACTGGTGCAGGTGGTGCAGGCCGAGGAGCGGCGCCCGGCGCGCCCCGGCCTGCTGCGCCCGCCCGGCGAGGCCGAGCTGACCCGCCTCGTCCACCGGCTGCGGATCCAGAAGAACCTGCGGATGGCGGACTGGACGAAGCTCGAAGGAACGGTCCGGGCGATGGCGGCGCAGGACGTCCCGCTGGAGACATGGGAGCGGCGGCTCGGCCGGCGGATGGCGGCGGAGGGGACGCCGCTCGGGCAGGAGCAGCTGCACCGGTACGGGTGGATCGCCGGGACGGTCGCGGACGGCGACGTGATGCGCCGCCTCGGCGAGCTGGTCGGGCTGGAGCCGGTGAAGCGGCACCTGGAGGGCCTGCGGTACCGGCCGCCGGCGGGCGCGGAGCCGGTGTCGCACCACCTCGTCTTCACCGGCAATCCGGGGACGGGCAAGACGACGGTCGCGCGGATCGTCGGCGACCTGTACCGGGAGCTGGGAATCCTGCGGCACGGCCGGGTCCGGTCGGCTCGGGCGAGCGACCTGGTGTCGGGGTTCGTCGGGCAGACGGCGACGAAGACCCGCGAGGTGATCGACGGCGCGCTCGGCGGGGTGCTGTTCGTCGACGAGGCGTACGAGCTGAGCGACCAGGCGGACGGGTTCGGCCGGGAGGCGATCACCGAGCTGCTGGCCCGGATGGAGGACGACCGCGCCGAGCTGGTCGTGATCGTCGCGGGCTACCCCGACGAGATGCGGGAGTTCCTCGACAGCAACCCGGGCCTGCGCAGCCGGTTCCCGCACGAGAACGTCATCGAGTTCCCCGACTACGGGCCCGCGGAGCTGGCGGAGATCGCGGCGCGGCGGCTGCGTCCGATGGGGATGGCGTGGGGCGAGGGGTTCGAGGCGGCGCTCGGCGAGGCGATCGCGGAGCTGCACCGCACGCGGGACCGGGGGTTCGGCAACGCGCGCGCCGTCCGGGACGTGACGCAGGAGACGGCCGCCCGCTGGGCGCGGCGCGTGAAGGACGACCGCGACAAGCCGTTGGAGCCGCGCGACCTGCCCGAACGGCTGCGCCGCGACGCGCGTCCCGTGCCGAGGGACACCGCGGAGCTGCTCGGCGAGCTGGACGCGATGATCGGGCTGGCGCAGGTGAAGCGGAGCGCGGACGTGCTGGTGAAGCGGCTGCGGCTGCGGCGGCTGCGCGGCCACGGCGAGGTCGTCGCGCCGAACCTGCTGTTCACCGGCCCGCCCGGCACCGGGAAGACGACGGTGGCGCGGCACTTCGGCCGGATCTTCAAGGAGATGGGGCTGCTGGAGCGCGGGCACGTCGTGGAGACGGGGCGGTCGCGGCTGGTCGCGTCCTACGTCGGGCAGACCGCGCCGCTGACCCGCAAGGCCGTGGAGCGGGCGCTCGGCGGGGTGCTGTTCATCGACGAGGCGTACGCGCTCACCTCCGGCGGCGACAACGACTTCGGCCGGGAGGCGATCGACACGCTCGTCGAGGAGATGGACCGGCACCGCGGCCGGCTCGCGGTGATCGCGGCGGGCTATCCGGAGCCGATGCGCCGGTTCGTGGCCGCCAACGACGGGCTCGGCTCGCGGTTCACCGAGACGATCGAGTTCCCCGCCTACGAGGTCGGCGAACTGCTGGAGATCCTGCGGGCGATGGCGAAACGGCAGGCCTACGAGCTGGACCCGGCGACGCTCCCGGCGGCGCGGGCGTGGCTCGCGGACGCGGCGCGGCGGCCCGGGTTCGGCAACGGCCGGACCGTCCGCCGGCTGCTGGAGCGGATGGAGGCGCGGCTCGCCGAACGGGTGGTGGACCGCCCGGACGCCGACGCGCGGATGCTGAACCTGCTGCTGCCGGAGGATGTGCCCGATGAACTCGGCTGACGGCCGCTGCCCGCTGTGCGCGGTGCCGATCGACCCTGTCGGCGGCTGGGCCGCCGTGAACGCGGCGGCGGAGCGGGAGGACGTCCGGTGCGCGGTGTGCGGGTGGACGCTCGCCGGTCCGTGGCGTCCGGGCCGCGCCGACCGGGCCGCCGGATAGGCCGCGCTGTCGGCGGCGCGGCTGGACTTCGACCTGCGGGCGGCGGCGCGCGCCGGGAACGACTGGCTGCCCTACGCCGCCCACCTGCGGGGCAGGCCGAGCGAGGCGCAGTGGCAGGCGGCGCGGCGCGAGCTCGAGGCGGGCCGGGAGGCGGCGCGACCGCCGCTGGGTGCGGTGCTGGACGCGCTCGGCCCGCACCGCGCGCTCGTCGTCGTCGCGGTGGAGGACGCCGGGGTCCGGCTGTTCGTGACGGGCGGCGTCCCGGCGGCGGGCCCGCTCGGCTTCCGGGAGTTGGCGTCGGTGCCCTGGCCGGTGCTGCTGCCCGGCCTGGCGCAGGACGCGGCGCTGCGCCGGTTCCAGCTCGCGGGCGGCCCGTCCGGCATCGACCCGGCGTGGGCGGACGCGACGATCGGCGGGGCGGCCGGGGACCTGGTGCGGCGGTACTGCACGTCCGTCGACACCGCGGTGATGTCGGGGATGCCCGGCATGCCGTTCCCGGACGCGGTCGTCCGGGCGTTCACCTACCTGCTGCCGGACGTCCGGATCGCGGCCGGGCGGAACGCCGGCGAGGGCGACGCGGCGGCCGTGCTCGCCCGGCTCGTCGCGGAACGGCCGATCGCCCGCCCGTACGGGCTGGCGGCGCTGCGGGCGCGGGCCGCCGACGGGTCCGCCGAGGTCGTCCGGCTGCCGCTGTTCCCGGCCGGGGCGCGCGCCGGCGACGAGACCGAGGTGCGGGTGCGGCGCGTGCCGGGCGCCCCCGACCAGGAGACGGCGCTGGCCATCGTCACCTGGGACGACCCGCCCGAGCCGATCCGGATCGTCACGGCGCGGATGCCGAGGGGCGCGTCCGGCATGGTCCGGGTGGCGCTCGACGGACCGGGCCGGGTCCGCTTCCTGGAACCCGGCGACGTGAGCGACGGCGCGCCGAGCTGGCCGGAGCTGCTGCGCCGCGTCCCGGCGCGGCTGCCGACCACGGCGTTCACCACCGAACTGGTCTGCGTGCTGGAGCTGGGCGGCCGCCCCGAGACCGCCGAGCGCCGCCGCGACCTGGTCGCCGACCTGCTCGAACTACTCGGCGATGAGCTGGGCGGCGCCGCCCGCGTCGCCGTCGTCGGGCACCTGGACCACCCGATCGAGCCCAAGCACAAGGACCGGGACGTGGTGTTCGGCGGCCCGCTGCAGCCGCCCGACGACGCCGCCCGCACCCTCGCGGACCTGCCGTCCGCGCCGTCCGGCCGGTTCGGGCCGCGCGCGGCGCCGCTGGAGGACTCCCTCGACCGGGCCGCCGCGCTGCTGCACGGCGCCCCGGACGGCCGTGCGCGGGTGCTGCTGACGGTCGCGGGCCGCCCGCCGCATCCGGGCAGCGGGCACGGCGACGTGATCAGGCCCGTCGAGCCGTGCCCGCGGCGGCTGAGCTGGC